>JAFMBQ010000430.1 GCA_017858365.1 Algoriphagus sp.
CCATAGGCGAAGTGTGGCTTACAATCTCCCAAGATGTAATTTCTCACAATGAAGCATTTCGCATTACCATATTTTACTTATTAACTACCCTCACTTTTGGACTAGGAGCTCAATGCAGACAATTAAACTTGAGTTGGCTTGTAAAAGCATTTTATGGAGCATTATTTCTTAATATTTTATTTATAGTATTTAAATTAAAACTTCCGGCATGGCTTCTTAATTATTATTATCCAGAACGTAGTTTTGAAATTTTAAATACTATATCGATGACAGATTTGGAGAATTTATTGAGTTTGGCCCGCCCTCGCGGAATATTCAGCAATCCTAATGTATCTGCACTGATGATAAATTTAATATCACTGTTTATTTATCTTTCGTTGCGAAACAAATTATTAGAATTAAAGTTAAATTTTATTGGAATTGGTATTATACTATTACCAATTTTTTTTTCATTGTTGTTTTCAAGCAGGGGAGAGTTTATTGTTAGCTCACTACTTGCAGGACTTTATTTCGTGCAAATTTATAAATCGATCGATAAAGAGAATCGACGAAGTTTATTATATAAACTATTTGGAGGAACTATAATTTTTGTAGGTCTTGTAATAGGTTTGGCTATTTTTTACGAAGATGAATTTCACCTGATTGAAAATGTTGAAAGGATTGGATTATTATTTAACATGAAATCTGAATCTAATGAATTTGTAGACCCAACTCTAAAGGGTGGCTCCAGGGCTTTGCTTTTTATGGATGGTGGAAATTTAAATCGTATTTTGAGTTCTCCACTATTCGGCACCGGATATAGCGTGGCGAGTGAATTTCCTTTTAATTTCCCGACAAAATATAATCATCAGGACTGGATTTATATGTTAATGACTTCCGGGGTATTAGGAGTGGGTATAATTATTTTCTTATTGAAGAAAATTGCTTTACCCTTAGGCTGGCCAGTTCTAATTCCATGGGTTCTGCCTGGATTTGTAAACTCATTTGTGCTAGTTTTTCCGGCCTTCATGTTCTATTGGTTTATGATTGGACTTTTGAAGCAAAAGATATTCATCCAGCAAAAAACTCTTTATGTGGCTGACAGACGCGATTAGTTTGCTTATTAATTTACGAGAATTAAAAACAGTGAAATTTGAAAGTATGATTGACACAGCAGGTAATAAAATTTTAATTTCAGAAAGCGAAATATCAAATCGAACCGATGCTATTGCTAAGGCTATTTCAGAAGACTATTCGGGTAAAGAAGTTGACATTATATGTCTAATAAACAGTGCTAGTTTTTTTTATGCTGACGATGTACGTAAAATAACAATCCCTGTGCGAATTCATTTCTTAGGATTTTCATCATTTAGTACATCAAATGATACTGGTGAAATTAGAATAACTCATGATATACAGGAGCCATTAAATAACAAACACGTAATAATTTTTGAGGGGATTGTTGTTAGTGGACGGACTCCCAAATATGTGTTGGACTACTTAAAAATTCGTAAACCCGCGAGTCTGGAATACTGTGCCGTTGGTATAAAACCTGCAATTCTTTCAGTTAATCTGAATATAAAATACTACGGCTTTGAATTAGAACCGAATATGATTGTTGGAGGTTATGGTATTGGCAAAGGGGTTGAGAAGAGTTTGCCATATCTTATAGAATTATAAGTAATTTACTTGAACATATGAATAATAATAATATGAAAGTTAATTGCGCAGGTATGCGTGTTTTATTGAGAGGACCTTTCCCACCGCCCTTTGGTGGAATTGCAACTCTTCTTAATTCTCTGATTGTTGGCTTTAAAGATAGTGGGGCAGAAGATGTAGTAGTGCTTCATTATGGAACAAAAAATGCAGTTGAAAAAGTAGAAGGGGCCACAATATATCGGTATAATTTGAAGACTCAAATATGGAAAGCATTTCTTCCTCAGAATTGGGCTTTACTTTTTAGAGTATTTACTTACCTAGGTAAGTATGGGTTTTCTTACAGACAATTGCTAAGAGAGACCACAAAGGCAATTCTTGCATACGAAATTGCTTCAAAGCACAACTCCAATGTAATCAACTTTCACCAATCACACGAAGCACTCGAAAGCCTTGTCTGCATGCAAAAATGGGGAAAGTCCCGATCGGTTGTTTTAACTATATATGGGGAGATTTATGATAATATGGATCAAATAGAACCTCGCCCGGATTTGTACAAGGTAATGATTGAAAGGCCTGCAGCTGTATTAGCCTCAAGTGAGCATTGTGCACGATCCTTCAAAAAAATCGGAATTGACCGCCCTATTGAAGTCGTGTATGTAGGCGTTGACATGGAGAGGTTTGCTAATAACAATATCTTGAGAGAGAGTTATAGAAAGCAATTAGGTACACAAGAGAATACTGTGATTTTACTCTATATGGGAAGATTTGAACATGAGATGGGGCTTGATAGTATGGTAGAGATAGTACCCTCTTTAATTGAGAAAATGGGTAACGATATTAAATTCATTTTTGCTGGTGCAAAAGGACCATTGGTTGAAATGGCTTTAAAATGTTAAAAGTCATTTCCTGATCATGTAGTGATTATGAATAATGTTTCCTTTGACTTGCAGCCATCATTATACGCGGCTGCAGATATTGTACTAACACCATCCCGCGCTCAACATGCATGTATGGGTGTTACGATCAAAGAAGCAATGGCTGCATCAATACCTGTAATTGGTTCTGACTCTGGTGGTATCCCTGAAGCAATTGTACATAACGTTACAGGATTAATTGTGCCTCTTATGAAAAGTGGAGACATTGATAATGCTGCATTCCAAGATGCTATCGTTTCTCTCATAGGACAAAGAGACAAATGGGCTTCTATGGGTGAAGCAGCCAGGGAGAGAGCTAATGAACTGTTCTCGGAAGAGACAACCATTAATCGAACAGCGGCTATTTTCACAAGGTGTATGCCCAAAAATGCTTAATAAACGATTTATTTCACCTTATTTCGCTTCTGTTGGTTTCAGAGAGGTGTTTGTTTTGTTGTCAGCATTAATTGTGTCTCCGTTTAGATCTGCTGATTTTACAAGATCTAAGCTGCATTTATTGATCGGTTCTTATTTTAATAATAAGACAGTTTTTTCCTTTTCAAGTGCGAGAGGAGCATTGAGTGCCTGTTTAAATTCTGTAGGAATAAAGCATAGCGATGAGGTTATTCTTTCCAGTTTTACCTGCCTGGCTGTTCCAACTGCAATAATTACAACAGGTGCAACGCCTGTCTTTGTAGATATAGATGGTAAGAGTTTAAACATGACATTAGATACAGTCAAAAAAGCTGTAACTGAAAAAACCAGGGCCATAATTGTTCAACATACATTAGGAAGCTTCGCACCTGTTGAGGATATAGCTCAATTTGCAAGAGAAAAAGGAATATTAATTATTGAAGATTGTGCGCTTGCCCTTGGAACAAAGAAAGATGGTCAACAGGTAGGTTCATTTGGTGATGCTGCGATATTTTCTATGGAACTTTCCAAGACAATCACGGTTGGATGGGGGGGCATACTTCTTATTAACAATCCTAATTTAGGCAATCTGGTAAAAGACCATTATGATAAAATTAATAACCTGAGTCATCTAAAAGCAATCCGTATGGCTATACAGACAATGGTGACAGGTATATGTTATAAGCCTGGGATTTTTTGGATTTCAAAGTATATAGTAGCAATTGGATTTAAAATAGGTCTCTTTAAGGTATCGACACTCGCGCATGAAAACGAAGGCATCGTAGCTGCTGATTTTGTATCAAGGCTTTCGGAACCTCAAGTATCACTGGCAATCCATCAATGGAAGCGACTTGGAGAAATATTGATATCGTGTGAAGAAAATGGTCGTCGTATCCGTTCTGTTTTAAAAAAATGGGGGTATATACCACTCGGGAATTTTGAGGAACAATACATTTCCGTTAGCCCAAGGGTTTCGATTTTGGTATCAGACAGAAATGAAGCAATGAAATGGTTTTATTCAAACGGGGTTGAGCTTGGCTCTTGGTTTGATGGCCCCTTATCCCCAGTTCCACAGGTTGGAATTTTCAATTATCAAAGAGATGATCACCCGAGTTCGATAGCTATCGCCGAACATATT
>JAFMBQ010000034.1 GCA_017858365.1 Algoriphagus sp.
TGGGACAGAGAATGAACGTGTCATGGAATACGCGCATGAAATCTATCCTTCACTGCGAAATCGAATGCCAGAAACTTGGCTAGAAGAGATCAATCGCGGAAGTCAAGTCGAACCAGGAGCTTCAGAAAAAGAGTATGTCCAATGGCAGCGTGGCCTTCTAACCCGTCATTCATTCGATGATATGAAAGCCTGGATTGACACAACCATGAACCACGACAATATCTGGTTGGTATTGGTGATTCACGGAGTTGAAAACTTAGGTTGGGAAGCCAAAACGAGAAATGAGTTAAAAGATTATTTCTCCTTTATGAAAACTACCGAAAACGAGCTTTGGATTGAAACTTTCCGAGATGTCACCAAATACGTTCAAGCACGCCAAAATACAACCGTAAAAAGCACTCTTGAAAATGGGAAAATCACTATTTCCCTAGATTCAAAACTTGATCCTTTACTATATTCAGTGCCATTAACCATCAAAACTTATATCCCTGATAATTGGGAACAAGCCAAAAGTAGTGACCAAAAAACGCTAACAATTCAAACAGATGAGAAGGGGAAATACATTTTATTTCCATTAACCTTAGCTGAATCGCAGACTATTGTTTCAAAAAACTGATAGAAAATGCTCACTAGTCAGAAACACCTCTTCAACCTAGACTCAGGCTTCCATTACCTAAATAATGCCTATCGAGGTCCTCAGCTTAAATCTTCAGAAGAAGCAGGGATTGCCTCGATAATCCAACAGCGAAATCCTTTTCAGTTAAAACCAACTGATTTCTTTGAAGGGGTAGATTCAGTTCGAAAGCTTTTTGGGAAACTGGTCAATTGTGAGTCTTCCGATGTGGCCATCATTCCATCCACTTCCTATGGATTCTCTTCTGTTTTAACCAATCTCAAACCGAAAGTTGGCGGAAAAGCCATTGTGGTTCAGGACGAATTTCCAAGCGGTTATTTTTCCATAGCACGCTGGGCAAGAGAAAATCAAGCTACAATTGAAACTATTTCTCCAGATCCAACCTCAACTTCCAAAGGGGAATCCTGGAATTTAGCTTTATTGGGAGCAATCGATATTAAGACTTCGGTGGTTTTAATTTCTTCAGTTCACTGGATGAGTGGGGTCAAATTTGACTTGGAAGCTATCGGCGCAAAATGCCAGAAAATGGGCGCTGTATTCATCGTGGATGGAACACAATCCGTTGGGGCGATGCCAATAGATGTAAAAGCCTGTCAAATTGATGCGTTAATTTGCGCTACTTACAAATGGTTACTCGGTCCATATTCACTTTCTATAGCTTATATAGGTGAGAAATTTCATAATGGAATCCCCCTTGAAGAATCATGGATGAATCGGGTAAATGCCAGAGATTTTGGGAGATTATCCGAATATGCATCAGATTACAATCCTGGAGCAGCGAGATACACTGTTGGGGAGGCTGCGAATTTTGTCTTGATGCCTATGCTCCAAGCTAGCTTGAATCAAATTATAGATTGGACTCCAGCTGCAATTCAAAACTACTCCAGCTCACTTAATCAGCCATTGATTGATTTCATTGCGCGTATCGGGGGAAGCACTGAACCCGAGCCATTTTTAGGGCAGCACCTTTTTGCACCACTTCTACCAAAAAGTATTAACCCTTCAGATTTAAAACAAGAGCTAGAGGCAAATCAAATTTTCGTCTCCATGCGTGGAGAATACCTCCGGGTTTCCATCAATGTATTTAATGAGGCGAAAGACATCACCGCATTAATGCACGTTATCGAACAGCAACTTTGATCCGTATAGCATTTAAAAACCCAACCTATGAAGGCTCAAATCTATACTCAATATGGTCCTCCTTCGGTCATACACTTTGCGGAAATCACAAAACCTTCGATTGGGAAATCTGATATTCTCATCCAAGTCATCGCATCAACTGTTAATCGAACCGACTCAGGATTTAGAAGTGCAGAATATTTTGTCAGTAGATTTTTTTCAGGACTTTTCCGTCCAAATCAACCAGTTTTAGGATGCGAGTTTGCAGGAATCGTGTCAGAAATCGGAAGCGAAGTATCCAAATTCAAGGCGGGCGATCGAGTATTTGGTTTCGACGATGAAGGCTTTGGCGGACATGCAGAATTCAAAGTAATCCATGAAAATAAAGGCGTGACACTGATTCCTGAAGGATTGGATTTTGAAACTGCTGCTGCATTGAGCGAAGGGTCCCATTATGCATTAGGAAATATAAGAGCTGCCAATGTTCACGCTGATCATCATGTACTAGTTATTGGAGGGACCGGAGCAATCGGATCTGCAGCGATCCAACTCATTAAAGCAATAGGCTCAAAAGTAACCGCTGTATGCCCCGGAGATCATATGAATACGGTCAGGAATCTCGGAGCAGATCGGGTGGTTAATTTTCAAACCGAAGATTTTACCCAAACCGAAGAACGCTATGAATTTATTTTTGATGCGGTGGGAAAAAGCCGTTTTTCAATTTGTAAACCATTATTAAAGGAACATGGAGTCTATATCTCTACCGAATTGGGTCCTGGATTAGAAAATATATTTTTGGCACTCAAGCATAAATTCACCTCTGGAAAGAAATTGCTTTTTCCTATCCCTTCCTTTTCTCAAGAAGACATCAATTTTCTAAAAAATCAATACGAACAAGGGCATTTCAAGCCTTTAATTGATCGTGTATACGAGTTTGATCAAATCGTTGAAGCATATACTTATGTGGAGACTGGACAGAAAATCGGGAATGTGATTCTTCGTGTTGGTAACCCTAATTGAATGCAGAAAGTCATGCTGAATTTTGATTCGCCAACCTGAGTAGTAACTTCGGGAATAATTGATCATTCATTTGAATACTCCCGGCTAAGCTCCATGTTCCAATCTTTCTTACAGCTCAGTCTTCGAACGCTTTTCAAGAAAAATCTCCGATTTACCCTGATCAACAGCTTTGGATTAGCTGTTGGCCTTGCAAGTTTTTTATTGGTCTCCATGTTCATCTATGACGAGTATCAATATGATGGGTACCATTCTAATTCCGATGAGATTTATCGAGTTGTACTTGATTTCAACAGTGATGGAACACAGACCAATTGGGCTAAAACTTCTGCACCAATAGGCAAAAACTTAATCGGAGCTTTTCCAGAAGTGAAAGAAGTGATGCGCCTTCGAAAAAACCCGGGGACTGATTTGCTCAGTTTTGAGGATCGTAAATTCTATGAGGAACAGGTTTACTTTGCTGATAGTAGCCTCTTTCGAATTTTTGACATCCCCCTTTTACGAGGAAATCCCAAGGAAGCCCTCTTGGAAAAAAACTCTATTATCCTGACGGAGGAGATGGCAAAGCGATATTTTCCAACAAGCGATCCGATCGGAAAGTCCTTGCTTTTCAATAATGAAGTCGAGCTGACAATCACTGGATTGATGGCTGAAATGCCCAGTAACTCGCATTTTGTGGCGGAGGCTTTTATTACTTTTTCTTCCTTGGATGAATTGATCGGAGAAGCCCGACTCTCCAACTGGGGGCAGTTTGATCACTATACTTATGTGCTTTTGCAGGAAGGATCAGACCCCAATTCTGTAGAATCAAAACTTCCTCAAATCTTAAAAAACCATGCGCCGGAATGGGTTCAGGAAAAGGAGTCACTCTTTCTTCAACCCCTCAAATCGATTCACCTGAATTCAAATCGAAAGGATGAAATCATCCCTCCAAGTGATGCGCGCTATTCCTTTATCCTAGGTACAATTGCCCTTTTCATTTTATTGATGGCTTGTGCCAATTTCATCAATTTATCTACTGCGACTCAAGCCGCTCGGGAAAAAGAAATTTCTATTCAAAAGATTCTGGGAGCGAGCAGATTGAATTTAGTCAGCTATTTTTTTCTCGAAACCCTGGTAATCTGTTTAATCTCTTTAGGGTTAGGGTTGGGAATTGCGTTGATTTCCACACCTTATTTCAATGAGATCACAGGCAAAACACTCAATTTATTTGTAAGTACTTGGTTGATTTTACCAGCCTTGATTTTCACGCTTTTGATTGCTTTGGTTGCTAGCATTCTACCTGCATGGCAAGCAATCCAAGCGGGAGTTGGATCTACGAAAAGAACGAATGGAACGATTGCTATTTCAGCGATTCGGAGCACATTAATCACCTTCCAATTCGCCATTTCAATTTTCTTACTCATTGCCACTGGGATTGTATCTCAGCAGTTCAGTTTCCTGAAAAGTCAACGGTTGGGGTTTGACAGCGATCAAGTGATCATCATTCCAGTTAAAGATCGAAGTCAAAACCCGAGGCACGAAACCCTTTCTTCTGAACTCAATCAAATCCCTGAAGTAGCCCAAGCCAGCTTCTCCTCAAGTACGCCTGGCAATACCACCTCTCTCACCTATACTTATTCTTTTGTGGGGACAGAGGCTGGAGAAAACTCCATGTCGGCATTTCTGATCGATGAGAATTTTCTTAACCTCTATGAAATCCCAATTAAAGAAGGCAGATCCATTCAGCTTAATCCTCTTGATTCTATTCCTGAAGTTTTAATCAATGAAGCTACAATTCGTCAGTTTGGATTGAAAGAACCAATCGGGATGGAAGTGAAAGGCAAAGTGAATGGAAAAATTGTTGGGATTGTAGATGATTTCAACTTTTCCACACTACACGCTGGAGTCGACCCGCTAATCCTTTATGGTTTTGTGCCTTCTTTCCGTTTTGTTTCAGTGAAATTAAAAGCGGGTGAAATAGAAGCAGGAATTGCCGCTTTGGAGAAAAAATGGCCAGAGCTCTACCCTGGATATCCACTTGAATTTAGTTTTTTGGATGATCAGATCGATCAACTCTACCGATCAGAGTATCAATTAACAAAAGCCTATTCTACTTTTTCATTGATCGCAGTAGTCATCGCTGCCATTGGCTTAATAGGATTGACAACCTTCCTCATGTCTAAAAAACTCAAGGAAATCAGTGTCCGGAAGGTTTTCGGAAGCTCAACAGGAGCTTTGATTTTACTGATTTACAAAGATTATATGAAAGTGACCATCACAGCTATTCTTCTTGCCTGGATTGCTGGATACTTTTGGATGGATCGATGGCTTAGCGAGTTTGCATTTCAGATTAACCCACATGCTGGATACTTCTTGATTCCTGCTGCGCTTATGGTTTTAATTCTATTGATCAGTACTGGCTTACAAATAGTAAAAGCAACCCAGATCAATCCAGTAAGTAACCTTAAAGAAAATTAGTAGTTTACCCTTCGGGATTAAATCTAATTTGGAACCTCACCCAACTGTCATAAACATCAAGAATGTGAGTATTCCAATCACTAATCCCAAAATGAAGACATTATATGCATGTCTGAGTAAGCTATATTTTTTATTGAGCACTTTCCCCTGGTAGTATAATGAAATCCCCATGTGTTCATGGATTTCTGCTTTGGAAGGAAGGATTCGCTCAATCTCCAACAGGTATTCATCCAAAGTATAGGTGGAGCTTTCCCCAAAAAAGAGCATACTTGATTTTGGCTTTACTGCCGAAGGTGGAGTTTTGCCCATAATTTTTGGCTTCGCAGCCTGAACCGCCAAAATTGTTGACGTCAAACAAGTTGACAGTAAAAGTAAAATAGGAATCAAAGTAAGTGGATTTTTAATATCCAATCCATGGGAAATAGACCCATAACCAATAATCGCTATCGTTGAAGAAATCACAAGGGCATTAATACTAATAATGATATTAGCTTTATTATCAGCAATCTGAAGCAGATTACAATTATTTTTAAAAGTCACTCTAAAAAAAGTCTGACGTTCGCGTTCAGTTTTTTCTTTTTTGACTTTGGTTACCTCTTCTTCCATAGTTGGATTATTTCGAGTTTAATTCGAGTTTAAGTTAAAGAATAATTTATCCTAAAAATAGGACCTTTAGTCTAGAGATCAATGCCTATTGGAGTTCAATGTTTTAATCACTGATTCAGAAACCGAAACCCTCACAGGTGTTCGCTTGAAGATTAAATTCGTCTATTTTTTATTCCAATCTTCAAAATGTTTGCTTTTATACCATTCATTTTAAATAAATTGAAGAATGAATTTTTTAAAAAAACCAAAAACAAATTAATTTTAATCATGAGCGATCTAAAGAAAGAAGAAATCAAGCAGGAGGTTTTTGACCTTTACGATGCATACGCACACAATCAAATTGACCGTAGGACTTTTGTAGAAAAGCTTTCTATCTATGCCGTAGGTGGTATTACAGTGGCTTCGCTTATGAGTGCGATGATACCTGACTACGTCAGCACTAGAACTATCTTGAAGGATGACGAGCGATTGAGTTCCGACTATGTGATGTACAATTCTCCAAAAGGAGGCGGATCAATAAAAGGCCTTCTTTCAATCCCCACAGATAAAAAAGGGAAAGTGCCCGGGATTGTTGTTGTACATGAAAACCGAGGACTAAACCCTTACATCGAAGATGTCGGAAGAAGAGCAGCTGTAGCAGGCTTTATTTCTATTGCTCCAGATGCATTGACTCCACTGGGTGGATATCCAGGAAATGACGATGATGGCAGAGCTATGCAATCCAAGCGAGATCGGGATGAAATGCTCGAAGACTTTATCGCTGCCTATGACTATTTGAAAAACCATCCCGATTGCACAGGAGAAATAGGTGTAGTAGGATTCTGTTTTGGTGGATGGATTTCCAACATGATGGCTGTTCGAATTCCTGAATTAGGGGCTGCCGTACCTTATTATGGAGGTCAACCAACCGCTGAGGAAGCTGCAAAAATCAAGGCTCCTTTAATGCTACATTATGCAGGATTGGATGAGCGAGTTAATGCCGGATGGCCAGCATATGAAGCAGCTTTAAAGGCAAATGGTGTAGAAAACACTGCTTATTTTTACCCCGATACAAATCACGGTTTTCATAACAATACCACTTCCCGGTATGATGAAGCAGCGGCAAATTTATCTTGGGAAAGAACCATTAAATTCTTCAAAGAAAAACTAAAAGGATAGAAATTCTTTTTCAATAGGTCATCCAAACTTCAATAGAAAAATCTACCATGGATTTTATTGACTATTACAAATCTCTGGGGCTGGCAAAGACAGCCAGCCCTGAAGAAATCAAAAAAGCGTATCGAAAGTTAGCTAGAAAATATCACCCTGATGTCAATCCGAATGACAAGGAATCCGAGCGGAAGTTCAAAGAGATCAACGAAGCTAATGAAGTCCTGAGCAATCCAGAGAACCGTGCCAAGTATGATAAATATGGTAAGGACTGGAAGCATGGGGAAGAATATGAGCAACAACAAAAGCAACGAAGAAGTACCCAAGGCCAAAGTGGTAGACAGCAAGGATATTCAGGTCAAGGTTTTTCTGAGAGTGACTTTTCAGAATACTTCGAATCAATGTTCGGAGGCGGTGGATCAAGTTTTAGGCAAGGAGGCAGAAGCGTAAAATACAAAGGCCAAGATCTCAATGCGGAATTGCATTTAAATTTAAGGGATGTCTACGAAGACTTTCCCCAAGTCCTAGATGTGGGGGGAAATAAAATCCGAGTGACCATAGGTGCCGGTATAGAGAATGGGCAGACAATCAAAATCTCAGGAAAAGGTAGCCCAGGAGCCAATGGAGGACCAAATGGTGACCTTTACATCAAAATTCAATTGAAGAATGATACCGATTTTCACCGGATGGGAAACAACCTCCATAAAAACATTGAGCTGGACCTATACACGGCGATCCTAGGAGGTGATTTGTTGACCGATACTTTTGACAGCAAAGTAAAACTGAAAATCGCTCCCGAAACTCAAAATAATACAAAGGTGAAGCTGAAAGGGAAGGGGTTTCCTGTCTACAAAAAGAAAGGGGAATACGGAGATTTGATTCTTACCTATTCAATTAAACTTCCGAAAAATCTAACCGAAAAAGAGAAGGAATTATTCAAGGAACTTAAAGCCCTGAGATGAAATGGAAAATCAAAAATTAGTCTTGGTTGAAACCTTATGTACATATTACAAACTCGAAGCCTCTTTTTTTGAATCGCTGGAAGAAATAGGATTGCTCATTTTGGTTCGGGATCATGAAGAAATCTATATCCCGGAAGAGAAGGTCACTGATTTAGAAAAAGTCCTTAGACTACACAAAGAATTAGATGTCAATCTAGAAGGGATTGATGTGATTTTAAATTTGCTAGTGAAGGTGGAATCGTTACAGACCGAATTAACGCTAGCCAAACAGCGCCTGGGTTATTTTGATAAGGAGATTTAAAATAGAATCATGCGATCACAAGTGAATCAAATTCAATCATCCGCAACACTTGTGGTTGAAAAAAAATCAAAGTATCAACAAGCCCTGTTCCAGTAGAATTTCCCAGACTTCGGACTCAAGCAATTCTTCAAAATCTCCCAAATCAACCTCATACCATGCTCGGATGGTCTTGATTGTTTTTAAGTTTTGCTGATAAGAAACTTCCTGAAGTAATTTTAAAACCCATTCTGCAAACTCAGTTGGGAGCTCCATCGCAAAATCCTCCTTTTTCCCAGAGAAAATCAAATCCGAGAAACCTTCATTTTCACCTTCCAATAGTTCAGGCTCCTCTCCTATCCAGATGATCCGCTTTTGATCTTTGAAAGATATGGGCTCTTCTTTTTCTAATTCCTTTAAAATATAATCTTTGGCCACAGAAGGGTTGGGCACTTTAGAATCAAACCATTCTTTTAGCGGAATATCAAATCCTATCCCATGCATGTAATTGAACAATGACTTACGAAGTCCTTCGCTAAATAGCTCATGAGCTCCACCTGTGGGGTCTTCGTGCTGAAGTTCATTATTGGCAAAGCTTCCTTCAGCACCGATAGTTTTTACTGAAAAAGCAGTTGGATCTATGCCCACAGGACTATGAACTGTCATCGCAAATCGATGCCAAAATCCAGATTGCAACACGCCAGTCTCGAATAATTGCCGCACCATTTCCAGAGAATCAATAGTCTCCTGAGCCGTCTGAGTAGGGAAACCATACATTAAATAAGCATGAACCATGATGCCTGATTGGGTAAAATGGTTGGTGACTCGTGCCACTTGACTTACAGTTACTCCTTTTTTGATCAGTTCTAAAAGCCGATCTGACGCCACTTCCAAGCCACCGGATACAGCGATGCAACCTGAGGCTCGGAGTAGCCGACAAAGCTCTGCCGTAAAGCTACTTTCAAAACGAATATTCGTCCACCAAACTACTGTCAGTCCTCTTCTTAAAATCTCAATCGCCAAATCTCGCATCAATGCCGGAGGAGCAGCCTCATCTACAAAATGAAACCCATTTTGGCCTGTTTGCGTCATGATTTCTTCGATCCGATCACAGAGAATCTCTGCATTAATTGGCTCGTATCTACCGATATAATCCAATGAAATATCACAAAAAGTGCATTTACCCCAATAGCAGCCATGAGCTAGCGTGAGCTTATTCCATCGACCATCAGACCAAAGTCGATGCATGGGATTGGCTATTTCAATCACTGATAAATAATCCCGAAGTCTTAAATCAGAATAGTCTGGAGTTCCGGTATCTCGCTGCGAAATATCTTTAACTGCAGAATTATTCAAAAACTTCACTTCCGAATCTATACGAACAAAAGTTCGCTTCAATTCATTGATTGGTCTTTTCCCCTCCAAATGCTCTAAAAGTAAGCGAATCGGTGCTTCTCCATCGTCCAAAACAATGTAATCCACATAATCAAAAACTCGCGTCTCTTTCAGAGATCTGAGTTCGGTATTTGGGTAACCTCCACCCATCCAGATTTTAATCTCCGGATAATGCTTTTTTAAGTATTGACCGCATCGGAATGCTCCATAAAGATTGCCTGGGAAAGGGACTGAAAAAGCCACAGAGTTGGGCTGATAAGTTTGGATTTTCTCCTCAAAGAGCGCTAGCATAATCTCATCTATCATTCCAGCTGGACTCTGTAGCGCTAGCTCCATCTCATCAAAGGTGCTTGCAGATAACCCTAGGCGCTCAGCATATCGACTAAACCCAAAATTAGGATCTACTGCCTCTTTGATCAAATCCCCCAAATCTTCCAAGTAAAGTGTAGCGTAATAGCGCGCTTTGTCTCGAATCCCAAGCGTTCCAAAAGCCCATTCTAAATCCTCTAATTGCTCAAATCGACTTGCCTCCGGCAAATAATCTCCTTCCGAAATCGTATAGGCAAGCGTGGGATTTTTATCCTGAAGAAAGGCGATCACCGGATCAATCGTCTGGACGTATTTTTTACGAAGTCGGTAGATCCTTGCAGAATTTTCCGATAATTGATCCAACTCCTCAGAGACTATTTCAAAAACATCTTGAAGTCCTTTTTTAGAAAATAGCTTCAAAATCATCTCTATACCTAAATCGACCTGATTGGAGGTCACCTTCAGGGTATTTAAATAACCTTTCAAATATGCCGTCGCAGGGTAAGGCGTATTGAGTTGGGTAAGCGGAGGGGTGATGAATAGAACCTTATTTGTCAAAATCGAAATTGAATTAGTAATCCAAAGTTCGGAAAGAATCCCTAGAACCTAGTCAAACATTGAAATAAAACGATCCATTGGAAGCTGTTCGAAGGCTGAAAGTTTTAAATTAATTAGATTTACATATCAAAAAGTATTAAAAATGAAAGAGAGCAAATTCAACATAGCCGTCTTGATTGACGGAGACAATGCCCAAGCAAAACTTATTAAAGAGATTTTAGAGGAAGTATCCAAATACGGAAAAGCGACGATTCGAAGAATCTACGGCGACTGGACTACTCCACATATGAATAGCTGGAAAGAAGTCATTAACCAATATTCCTTTAATCCCATTCAGAAATTCTCTTACACCACAGGCAAAAACTCGACTGACAGTTCATTGATCATCGACGCAATGGATATTTTGCATAGCGATAGTGTGGACGGATTTTGCATAGTATCTAGTGACTCCGATTATACCGGTTTGGCAAAGCGAATTCGAGAAGAAGGAATGTTTGTAATGGGAATTGGCAGAAGATTGACTCCAAAAGCTTTTGTCCAATCTTGTGAGATTTTCACTTTTGCAGAAAACCTTATCCCTGAGTCCGTAAGTGAAAAACAATCAAAGTCTACCGAGAAATCAAGCAAATCTCAGCCTAAAAAGACCTCCACAAAATTAGAAGATCCTACTAAAGAAGAGCTTTTCAAAGAATCGCCAAGTTTGGATTTAGAAGTAATTGATAAGGCGTTTGAGATCGCATCAGACGAAGAAGAGGAAATTCACATCGCTAAAATCGGCGCCTCTTTGCGAAAAATCGATCCGAGTTTTGATCCCAGATCTTATGGTTACCGTAATCTCACTGAGCTCTTCAAAAGTTTGGATAAATACAAAGTGATCCGTAATGAAGTTAATGGATTGAATTACCCATTGGTTAAGTTGAAGTAACTGTCAGTAACCTTTCAAAAATCTAAAATTCAAAAGCCTAACAAAAAAAGGGTCTGATTTCTCAGACCCTTATAGGCTTAAAAGAGAGCTGAATTCATTATTTACTTTCTTTGATATAACCCCATCCTAACTTTTGCTTCATCACGATCTCTAAAATTCCATCAGGAACTGATCCGACACCGGGAATCAAATTAGCAGTAGTGAGCTTATATCGGTCTAGACTCATTTGGCATACTTTAAAAGATACATTTTCCTTTTTAGCCAAGTCTTCCAGATCCTTTGAAACTGATGATTTTTCCTTTAAAACCATATCCAAGGCACTACTATAAATTACCATCTCAAATTCCGAATCAGGATATTGATTGGACATCATAGAGATATGTCTCATGGCAGATTGATGAACACTCGGGTCGCCACTCGTTACATCAAAAACAATTTTGACCTGCTGAGTCTGAGAAATCGCAGCTATGGATAGTAGCGATCCCAAAAGAAGTAATAATGACTTTTTCATAGTTTTTTAGTTTATCCGCCTGCAAAAACATACGCACATCCATGCTCTTGTGCTCTTCCCAAAGCCCAAACACCAGATGGAACTACCTGAACCTCTGGATGAACACCACTTAGCATGTCTTTGTAGACATCCTGCATTTCCATTTTCATTTTAGCCGCAATAGCACTGCTATTTACTTGCAGGGCTAAGTCACATACACAAAACATAGCGCCCCGTTCATGAAGGGCTTTTATCCCCTGTATTTGAGGCATTGGGAAATCACCCGGCTTTGGATCATAATATGGATTTCTTAAAGACGCATTTCCGGTCGCAGGATCATTAACACCAAATGCCTCTCCTAGCTTATACTTAGCCCATAGCCTGTCCTCCAGCGCAAAGCCAACACCACTGTGACGAAGAACCGTCATAGCTGTAATATCGCCATCAGGACTATCTGTCAGATTATTTGAATAATAAAACACCCAATTCCAAATAATAGGAAACCCCTCATGAGGGGTGGAACCATCGTAAACTACACGATGAGAACCTTTGATCTTTTTAAACCATTCATCGGCTTCATGCATAGGCACATCACTTCCTTTTACAGGATTACCGGTTGCAGGAATTGCCAAACCGGCCAACCCTGCCACGGTTGATCCGAGCGCTACTTTTCCAATAAAATTTCTTCGAGAATTACTAGTTAGATCTTTCATTCAAAAATAATTTATGTTAAAATATCCTTGACGTAGTTAAAAAGCGGCTTATTGAATGTACTCATTTAATCTGTAAAAAAGTAATTATCTCACTGAAAATGAATTGATTAAAAATTTAATTTAAATCTTTTTTCAAGATTTTTTTGTGAATAACAAAGAAAAAAATCCAAAAAATCAACCTTGAAAAGGTGCCGAAAAATATTTCGAGAAACTTAGAATAATCATAATTATTAACCTCACAGGGGTCGCTTATCTGATTCCAACTTATTTTTTTAAGTACTTATTTTTAAATTCAAGATGAAAAATCAACCTTCTATCTCTTTAAAAAATGGTTTGAAGAAGTGGGTGTTATTATTTCATATATTTCAACTCCCCTCATAAATTGATATGTCACTAAAAGTTATCATCACAGGCACGACCGGAATGGTTGGCGAAGGCGTCCTGCTTCAGTGCCTACAAAATCCTCACGTGGAAAAAGTACTTGCGATCAGCCGAAAACCCAATGGCCATTCTCATCCAAAACTTCAGGAAGTAATTCATGGGGACTTCTCTGATTTGAGTGCTATCGAATCAAAATTGGCAGGTTACGATGCTTGCTTTTTCTGTGCTGGAATCTCATCTGTGGGGGTCAGCAAGGAAGAATATGAGCGAATCACTTACGATTTGACCTTGGCATTCGCAAAAACTTTAGTAAGGCTAAATCCAGAAATGACCTTCACCTATGTTTCAGGTCAAGGCACCGATGGAACAGAAAAAGGAAGTTCCCACTGGGCTAGAATTAAAGGTAAAACTGAGAATGATTTGCACAAGCTTCCTTTCAGGCAGGTTTTCGCCTATCGCCCAGGCGTAATGAAACCAACTGCGAAAAATTCCCTCCACGTACTTTCCGCTTACAAATATTTCGGCTGGATCTATCCCATTGGTCGAACTCTATTCCCAAATGGCTTTAATACGCTCGCAGAAGTGGGCGACTCCATGGTCAACGTTACGTTGAAAGGATTCGATAAATTTATCCTGAATGGAAAAGAAATTTCAGAGACTTCTAAATTTTAACTTGTTATAGACCACAAAGAAGTGAATCATTAGCAGATTTTATTCATCCAGTTGAACCCAACTGTCTGATGTCAACAGTGTTTTTGAAGTTCACTTTTCCCACATGACCTTTCACTGGGGATACTATGCTAAATGTAACTACTATGATCCTAAACCCAGTCCAGCAAGTTCTCCTGATTTCTACCTAGCAAGCATCTCAAGTTTTGCCCGAACCTATTCAAGGGATTAGTAGCTGGGTCAGAAAGAGAGATCTGCAGCAAGACTAGCGATTTCAGAAAATGTAATTCAACTACAAACCAAATTGGTTTAACACGCCTTTTTCATTTCGAACAATTAGGTTTGCGGGGCTTTCACTAATCCGAGGAAAGGCTAACAATAGCTCTTTGCTACCCTATCTGAAGCTAGCTTTATTGTAGCTAGAAAAACCTTTGAAGTCGGAGTAATATTTCCCTCAAACTAAAAGGCCCCTTCAGAAAAGGAAGACTTTCAAACGAAGGCAATCCTAAAATATATTTTTATACCTTTTGCCACCCAACCTGAAGGCCTCACCCATGACCTATAGATTCCTGATTCTAGTCCCTTTTACTATTGCGCTGCTTTCTTCCTGTCAAAACTTAACCGAGAATAAAATCACCGAGCTTTCATCTCCCGATAAGACACTGCAAATCCAGCTTTTTGCAGGAAATGACAGTCCTATTTTGCATTATTCCTTGCTTTGGAAAGACTCCCTGCTCATTGGATTATCTCCATTAGGGATGGAACTGGATGGAGAAGCATTTGATAAATTGAGCATCAAAAATATTGAGCAATTTGAGAAAGACACACTCTTTTCACCTGTAATAGCTTCAAAGCGCAAAGTTTTTCATGATCACTATTCAGCAATCCGGATCAATTTTGACCAGCCACTTTCATTAGAAGTTAGGATGTATAATGAAGGCTTGGCTTTCCGATGGATAGGAAAATCGGATTCTGATTTGAAGGTAATTAATGAAACTTTCGAAGTGAACCCCACCGAAGAGTCTCGCCTTTTTTATGCACCCTATGAGCAGGAGATTGAACCTGGAATCAAAAATTATCTAATCAGAGCAAGAGATCGATTCAAAGGCCTTTTTGATGTCTCCTATCCTTACGAAAACCACTTCGAAACCAAATATCAACAGGATGCGATATCCGAACTCAGCGAAAATAACCACCTGTTTGCTCCAGTTTTATTACAGACTCCCGGAGCGAAGTATCTTGTAGTAGCTGAATCTGATATAGCTGATTACCCGGGCATGATCCTGCAAAAATCATCCCGAAACGGGGTTAAAGCCCGCTTTGCTCCTTTTCCGCTGGAAGAAGAAATCCCTGTGGACACGTTGAATTATTGGAGACTGAAAAAAGTTTCTAAAGCTGCTGATTTCATCGCATTGACGAATGGACAACGAAACTTCCCTTGGAGGGTAATCATGGTAACCGATAACCCCGCAGATATTCCTGCTTCAGATCTGATTCTGAAACTGGCAAGCCCATCTAGGCTTTCAGGGGATCTTTCCTGGATTAAGCCCGGACAGATTACAGATGAATGGTTAGTGAATGTCAACTTATTTAATGTGCCTTTTGCTTCAGGTAAAAACACTTCCTCTTACAAATACTACATCGATTTCGCTAAGAGCTTTGGGCTGGAATATATTATGATTGACGAAGGTTGGTACTTGAACGGAAACCTGAAAAAGTTGAACAAGGAAGTGAGCCTTGATTCTATTTCCGCTTATGCCAAAGAGCAAGGGATTGGACTTGGCTTATGGTTTAATGCTACAGATTTGGACGAAACCTTGGACGCAACCTTGGGGAAATATGCTGCTCTTGGTGTCAAGGTGATTTTAATCGACTTCATCAATCGGAATGACCAGAAAGCAATGAATTTCTATGTGCGAATTGCGGAGGCCTGTGCTAAACATAAGATGATGCTGAATCTTCATTCTGCTCCTGCCCCAGCAGGATTTGAAATCACCTACCCACATGCTGTGACTCGAGAGGGCGTCATGGGCTCCGAATGGAATGGCTGGTCCAAATTCGTAACGCCTGACCACAACTTGACTATTCCTTTCACTAGAATGTTTTCAGGATCGCTGGATTATGAACCCGGACTCCTAGATAATTCAAGTGAGGAAGGATTCCGGAATATTTGGGGAAAGCCAATGGCGCAGGGAACCCGAGCTCATCAATTGGCGATGCATATAGTTTATGATAGTCCTCTTCAATATTTCGTAGGAAATCCATCGCAAGGATTCAAAGAACCTGAGTATATGAACTTCCTGGGAAGCATTCCAACAACTTGGGACGAAACAATCGTTTTAGAAGGATTGCCTGCAGAATATATCGTAACTGCCCGATTAAAAGACGGCGTTTGGTACATCGGAGCAATGAGCAACTGGACTGAGCGAGAACTCACCCTTGACCTGAAAAATCTTGACCTGACTCAGTTCAACCTAACCGGAATCATAGATGGAGTAAATAGTAACAACTATGCCGCCGATTATCAATTTATCTCCAAAACAGGCATTACTGATCAAAAACTGAAGATCAGGATTGGAAAAGGAGGTGGTGGTGTATGGAGAATTGAGCCAATTCATGAAGGAATAGATTGAAAGCCAAGCTCTTTTAATTAGCTTACTTTTTATTAAGAATCACCCAAAGCCCAGTCTATGACCAAGTCATCTACACTTTCTTTCAGATTTTCAGCCTTTGTCTTCGCTTTCATTTTCAGCGTAGGTACAGTTTTTTGTCAATCGACAACAGACGATTGGCTGGTAGATAATAAACCACGCAAAGCGGAAATCATTCAAGTATCTGCAACTGAAATCCAACTTCGAAACGGACTGATTCGGCGTACTTTTTCCATTGCTGACAATGTGGTTTGTTACGACTTCACCAACCTGATGAATGGATCTCAACTACTTCGAACCATTATGCCTGAAGCTCGAATCACCTTAAATGGCAAAACCTATGAGGTTGGAGGAACGCTGCCAGTCAAAGAAAAAGGCTATTTCAAGAAAGAGTGGCTAACCGAAGTAGAAAACCCCAAATCCAATTTTCAGTATCAATCCTTTGCCATATCTGAGATTCAGCCTCAGTTCCCATCCAAAACCCAGTTTTGGACAAGTGCGGAAAAACTTTCCGGAGGGAAGAAAATCTCTTTTTCCTATCTACATCCTGATCTGGAGGGGTTGGTTTTAAAAATTCATTATGAGCTCTTCGACAATCTGCCGTTGATCGGAAAAAGCCTAACCCTAGAAAATACTGGAAACGAGGCCTATCAAATAGATCAGGTAGTTCATGAGATTCTTGGGATGGTGGAAGAAGAGTCCGCTGTGGTCGGAAGTACGGATCAAATGAAAAAACCACACCAACTCTATGTGGAAAATAATTTCGCTTTCAATAATAGCATGCATGCCGAAATCTCCGATCAGGCAACTCACTGGAAAGCTGACTCTACTTACACATCACAAGTCAACTATAACCTAACCACTCCAAGTATTTTGGAGGTTTATCCTGCTAAAGGTGTTGGGATTGAGTTATCTCCCGGTGGGAATTTTCAATCTATTCGTACCTATGAACTGGTACTGGATAGCTATGATCGAGAGCGGAATGGGCTTGCTAGAAGGAAAATGTATCGGGCCTTGACTCCATGGGCGATGCAAAATCCGATTTTCATGCATCTAGTCAGTAAAAATGATGAAGAGGTGAAAACCGCAATTGACCAATGTGTAGCAACGGGCTATGAAGCATTGATCTTAAGTTTCGGAAGTCACATCAACATGGAAGATGCCACTGCTAGTAATATTGAACGCTGGAAAGCTCTTGCTCTATATGCCCATGAACGAGGCATAAAAATCGGAGGCTATTCGCTGTTTTCCTCTCGCACGATCAGTCCAGAAACTGATGTCATTAGTCCATTGACAGGCAAACCCGGAGGAGCATTTTTTGGAAATGCCCCTTGCTTAGGAAGCGAATGGGGATTGGACTACTTGAAAAAACTCAAGAACTTTTTCAGCCAGACAGGTTTCGACATCTTCGAAAATGATGGCCCCTACCCCGGCGATGTCTGTGCCTCCACTTCTCACCCAGGTCACAAAGGCTTGGCGGATTCGCAATGGACGCAATTCCAACTTCAAAAAGAGCTTTACCAATGGATGAATGGAGAAGGGATTTATATCAATGCGCCAGATTGGTATTTTCTTGATGGTACCCATAAAATAGCCATGGGCTATCGGGAAGTCAATTTCGCCTTACCTAGGGAAAGACAAAAAATCCTAAAT
>JAFMBQ010000431.1 GCA_017858365.1 Algoriphagus sp.
CTTTGATCCTGATGCAAGGAGGTAAAGTCAAGGAAATCCCAATTGCTCATTTTCCCAGAGAAAATGGGAAAAGTAAATTCAATTTCCTCAATAGATCGATCGGGCCCATTGTGGATACTTTCGGAGTGCGATGGATGATGAAGCGTAAGATAAACTATCGAATCCAGAGCTCAGACACCTTGCCAGAATCCCCGATTTTATGAATAGTATTGGACTACTTTCACTAGGATTTTTGGCTCAGGGGCTATTTTCTGCCCGTTTTATTATTCAGTTGATCAGCTCAGAGAAAGCAGGCAAAGTACTGTCTCCTATAATTTTCTGGCAATTAAGCATCTTAGCCTCCTTCCTTTTGATGGTATATGGCGCTTTTAGACATGATATCGTGATCGTAGGGGGACAGGTTTTTGGATATTATATATATATCCGGAACCTTCAATTACAGAATTCTTGGGATAAATTCCCCAAGTGGATTAGAGTCTTCATTGTGGTGATGCCATTTGTTTTTTTTGGATACCTTTTCTCAGGAGATTTTTCTTTTCCAGCCTTATTTTCTAATCCAGAGATTGGGACTTTATTGCTGACTTGGGGTAGTATCGGTCAGGTGTTTTTTACAGGGCGATTCTTTGCCCAGTGGTATTATGCCGAGCAAAAAAAGGAGTCTCATTTCCCTGTTAGTTTTTGGTATATCAGTATTATAGGGGCAGTAATGATTGCTTCGTATGCGATTTTTAGAAAAGATGCAGTCTTATTTATTGGTCAGGCATTCGGGATCTTAGTTTATGCTAGAAATATCAGCATTGAAAAAAATATAAAGTTCTCTATTTCAAATTCTTACCTAGATCGAATCAAATCCTATCGAATGCCACTTTTGATCGGGTTTACTGCATTCGTTTTATTTTTCAATCTAAATTCTTGGTCAGTTACTGAATCAAGTGAAGCCAGATATGCTCAAATCAGCAAGGAAATGCTCGATACCGGAGACTGGATTCACCCTCAGCTGATGGGAATTTTTCACTACCATAAGCCACCACTGACCTATTGGATCACAGCAGTTTCTTATCAGGTTTTTGGGGTATCTCCATTTTCAGCTCGATTTTTCTTGCAAATCGCAGTTCTACTTCAGATTTTCCTAATTTTCAAACTGGGTCAAATCTTATTTCAAGACTCTCGAAAAGCCTTCCTTTCCGCATTGCTTTACAGTTCATTTCCAGCTGTAATCATCGGAACTCGTGCTTTGACCACTGACACTTATTTAGCCACACTGGTATTGGCAGCACTGTATTTTTGGTTTAGTTACCAGAAATCAAAAAAGCCATTCCTTCTGATTTTATCCTTTATCTTTTTGGGATTAGGGTTTTTGACCAAAGGTCCTGTCGTTTGGATAGTGCCATTAATCATAGTGGCTTACTACGGGTATCAGCATAAAACCTGGCCTAAATTCAATTGGCAAGCCTTGGTTGGAATAGGCTTGATGTTAGTAATTGGGATGTTTTGGTTTGTACAACTCTATCAGGAGGATGTGAGATTTCTGGACTACTTCCTTTTTAAGCATACGATTCAGCGATTTGCGACAGATACATTTCAGCGAGGTCAACCTTTTTGGTTTTATCCGTTGGTCTTGATCGTTACTGCCTTTCCTTGGTTTTTGATTTTGCTTCAAAAGTCAATTTGGGTAGCAAAGAACAAAAGGACTCAACTTGCTCTATTTTGGGTATGGGTGATGGTTCCAGTCCTATTCTTCTCCATGAGTCAGTCCAAATTAGTGCTTTATATCCTACCTGTTTTTTCAGGCTTGGCATTTGGGGCGGTTTTGGCATGGGATCAGCTTTCGGGTCGCGCTCATAAAAAATGGGAGATCGCCCAATTCAGTTTCTTTGGGTTGGTATTAATTGGACTAATTGCTTCACCATGGATTGATCCTAGAATCGTTTTAACCTATAAATTTTACTTTCTATGGTTTATCTTAATTGGATCACTAGCGGGAATTTTAATCTCAGGGATTCAGCGAAAAGATCGAGTTATGATCAATTCCTGGGTATTTACGATGGGAATCGGTTTGATGGCATCCTATTTTTTTAGTGCCAATCCAGCCGTCGTCAATGACACTAGAAGAGTAGCTGAATGGGTTTCAACTCATCAAGAACCGCAGGATCAAGTATTCATATATAATAAGCGGCTTCCCTCCATTTCGTTTCAGAGCGAAATGCCTATCGTCTCAATTTATGATGGAGATGAAAGTCTTAACCGAGAGACTCAATTTCAAAAGGAGGAAAGCTGGAAGGAAACTTTGATTAATTTGAAAACGGATCCTGAATGGATTGAGCAAGCGGTCAACGAGAAAGGGTTTTGGATCTCAAAATCAAAAAAGAAACTTCCCGAACTCCCCTCGGATTATAGTTGGGAGTTTCAGGTTGAAATTGACGGATGGGAAATCCATCGAATAAAACCTAAACGATAGTTTATGCGAATTTTAGTAGTAGAAGACGAACCAGGGATTTCCGGTTTCATAAAGCAAGGACTGGAAGAGGAATCGTATGCTGTGGACGTTGCTGATAATGGAAAAAAGGGCTTGGATTTAGCACTTTCAGGTAATTATGATCTTTTGCTCTTAGACTGGATGCTTCCCGGTTTAAACGGTATTGATATCTGTAGGCAGTTTAGAAAAGAGGATAAGGACACCCCGATTATATTTCTCACTGCTAAAGATACTACTGACGAAACCGTCTTTGGCTTGCAGGCTGGGGCAAATGATTACATCAAAAAGCCCTTTCATTTTGAAGAATTGCTAGAGCGTGTTCGTGTACAGCTTCGAACGAAAGTTGGCGAACCGGAATTTTTCACCTTAGGAGCGATTTCCATATTTCCAGAAAGGCACCAAGTATTAAAAGACAATGTTGAGATTCAACTTACACAGAAGGAGTTTGCACTTCTTGAATACCTAGTCAGGAATAAAAATAAAGTATGCCGTCGTACACTGATCATTGAGAAGGTATGGGATATTCACTTCGAGTATAACACAGGAGTGATTGACGTTTTTATTAATTCGCTTCGTAAAAAGCTAGATTTCCATGACGAGGAGGGATTTATTCAAACAGTGCGGGGGGTCGGATATATGGCTAAGGAACTATGAACAAAAGAAATTCATATCGAGAGCGGATCGCACGTAGGCTGACTGGGGTGACAGCCATGATTGTGTTAGTAGTGTTCGTGATTATTTATCTGGTTGTGAATTATTCGGTTATTCAAAATAGTGACAAGGCACTTTTAGCAGAAGTTGAGGAGCATCTTCAAGAGATCTCCTTGATAGATGGCGTGTTGATTTTTTCCCATAAAAATGAATGGGAAGAGGCAGAGCATTCCATTATTCAGCTTAACCCGATTTTCATCGAAATTGTAGATGTCCAAGGTAATACCATGGATCGTTCTCCAAATCTCCTTAGAAATCATTTGATTTTTTTACCTGATCGAACGTCAAGAGAGGATGCATTCACCTTGGAGATTGACAATGAAGAAGTTCGACAAATGCAAATTCCACTCAAGCATGAGGGTAAAATCGAAGGATTTATGCTGGTAGCTACCTCATTTGAGGATTCGCGCCATTTGCTTCTTAATCTTTTTAATATCCTTCTTTTTCTTTACCCTGCCATTTTAATTTCACTTTTTCTAGCAATGCGATATTTCGTAGGAAAAAGTATTGCACCTCTTCAAAAGATCATTGAAGCCACAAACCAGATTACCCAAAAAAATCTAAACGAACGCGTACCGCTCACAGAAGAAAAGGATGAAATCGGTCAGCTCTCAAGATCGATCAATGAATTGCTTTCTAGATTGGAGCAATCACTGACAAGAGAAAAGCAATTTACATCAGATGCTTCGCATGAACTTCGAACTCCTCTTGCCGTACTTCGTGGGACTTTGGAAGTACTAATTCGAAAGCCTAGGACGGCTGAAGAGTATGAGTCAAAAATCATGACAGCCCTACAGAGTATTGATCGGATGGCAGAAATGATGGAGCAACTTCTGGATTTGGCTCGCGTGGGGAAATTTTCAAACTTGGATTATTTATCAATCGATTTAGTTGAATTT
>JAFMBQ010000432.1 GCA_017858365.1 Algoriphagus sp.
GAATCTGATTTTCGGCATTCACTAAAATTAAATTAAGGTTCATTTATTCACCAGATACGTTGGTTTTGAAGTCTTAGGGATAAGCACCACGAATCAAAAATTAAAACACTATGCCTAGATCCGTAAACGCGGTCGCGTCAAGAGCAAGAAGAAAAAAAATACTAAAAGCCACAAGAGGTTATTTCGGAAGAGGTAGCAACGTTTGGACAGTAGCCAAAAACAAGTACGAGAAAGGACTTCAGTACGCATACAGAGACAGAAAAGCTAAGAAAAGAGAATTCAGAGCTTTATGGATTCAGCGTATCAATGCAGGAGCAAGATTGCTCGGCATGTCTTATTCTCAACTAATGGGATTATTGAAGAAAGGTGAAATCGAACTTAACCGTAAGGTTTTGGCAGATTTGGCCATGAATCACCCAGAAGCATTCAAAGCTGTAGTTGAAAAAGTAAAATAAGGTCTGCACTGCCTTATTTTATAAAGCCTTCCTTCGGGAAGGCTTTTTTTTTAGAATATTTTTAGTATCCCATAGCCTGATACCAAGGCAATAGAAATAACACTAAGCCAAAAAATAGCGGTAGAAATAAAGCTTGAGTCCAATTTCAAGAAATCATTTTTTATTCGAAATTGAATAGCGGCATAGACTACGACAAGTAAAAGAACTGAGCCTATCACTCCACCGACAAGAACCATGAAGGTGGGGAGTTTTAAAAATAGATAAGTAAGGATCCAGAGTGCTGGAAAGATGATCGCCCAAACTTTAACAGCATAATCTTTATCTGACTGGCTTTTGATTCTCCACCATTTTAATTCATGAAAGATATCTGGAAATAGTCTCGACCAATAAGCCAAGGTGGCAAAGACACTGGAATAGAGTGCAATAAATGCTCCGATCAAATACCCTAGACGAACTCCTGAACCTAATGACTTGGTATAAATGGATGCCAAAAAAGCGATCAATTCATTGCCTTCTGGAACAGTTTCGTTTCCATGAAGGATTGCAGCACCTAATAAATAAAAGGCAGCGGTGACAATTGTATAGCAAATCATGGCAACAAAAGCATCCAAATGCATGACCTTAATCCATCCTTTCGCACGAGTATTCCAAGACTCACTTCCGTCATTCTCACCCGTATATGCCGCATATCCTTTCTCTTGACACCAATAGGTGTAAGCAATAATCTCGTCACTAGCCACGCCAGTGATACCGAAGGCCCCGATAGCTACAAAAAGGTATTTCTTAGGCAATTCAAAACTTAAACCCTCTAAAATATCAACGATTGAAAAGCTGTAGGGAGTAAAGAAAATGGCAATTAAGGATATGAGTGTGAAAAAGGTAAATCCAAAAACCATTATGGTAGCCAACTTTTCAATCAATTTATAGTAATTTTTAAAAATTAAAAGCCCAACACTAAGACCTAAAAATACTACTGCGAAACTTATTGGTATACCTGGAAAGATTAGAGAAAAAGCGATTGCAGCCCCTCCAAGCATTCCTCCAAGCTGAAGAATTTTTAATAACGTCAGAAAAAAAGTCATCCAAACCATCCAGTTTGCTGTCCCTAGGCGGAACCCATTGAGCTTGTTGAATTCTGCCATGATAGGTCTTCCGGAAATGATTGCATTTTTTCCGAATTCCAGTTGGATTCCAACTTTGATAATACAGCTAACAAGTATTACCCAAAAAGTGATAAATCCTGCTTTAGCACCAAGAACAGTCGTTGCGATCAACTCTCCTGAACCTACAATTGAGGCGGAAAGAATAAACCCTGGCCCTAAGAAAGTCAACATTTTCCGAAGATTAGTTGGAGGGTTTTGGATCTTTTGTAAGTTCATTAGCTGATTTCTATGGATTAGAAATATAGCATTATTACCTATAAACAGCTGATTTAGAAAAAGAAATAGGCATCCATTTCTGAAAGCTTTCTAGTGTGGATTTTTGAATTTACTTGTTTAAAAAAGGCTCAGGTCCCTCACGCTCATCTACTGTATTGGGGATCTGAATCCAAAAAGAAAAAATAATTAGGGAGAATATTAATCTTCGTTCGGTCTCTGGCTTTTACAGATTTGAGTTCTTTTTCAGGAAGTCTGCTTCAGTTTTAAACTCAAAATTTTCAATATGGATAACAGCCCAAGTTCTATTTCGGGGTGTAAGCCTTTAGTAGATTTTGAATTATGGAATTGGAATCTGGTGATCAAATCAGTTGTCATTCCGGTGTAGGTTTTACCAGATGAATGAGAATAAAGAATGTAGACTACAAAATTATCCATAGGCTAAAAAAAGGGAAAGGCTTCCGTTTCCGAAAGCCTTTGTAGCGAGAGGGAGATTTGAACTCCCGTCCGCCGCGGCGGATAGGATTCCTGCGCTCATATATAATTAGGAAGTAAGTTGTTTTTCACCCATTCTCTACCTTTTCCGGATTTGAGTATTTTTTCACGAAGTAATGAATCAGCCTTAATCTCAAAAAACTCGACATGTATGACCGTCCAAGGTCTGTACCTGAGCGTAAAGCCTTTAGTAGATTTTGAATTAAGGAATTGAAATCTGGTGATCAAATCAGTTGTCATTCCGGTGTAGGTTTTACCAGATGAATGAGAATAAAGGATGTAGACAACAAAATTATCCATAGGCTAAAAAAGGAAAAGGCTTCCGTTTCCGAAAGCCTTTGTAGCGAGAGGGAGATTTGAACTCCCGACCTCAGGGTTATGAATCCTGCGCTCTAACCAACTGAGCTACCTCGCCATTTATATTTTAATTTAACTTATCACTAAAGCTGTTTATCAATTCCCCAACTTTTTGGTTGAAAGCTTTAAGGCTTAAGAAAATTTAACAAATATCTGTTTTACCTAAAATGCTTTAAATCTGATATTAAAGATTTTCACTGAAATCAAGTGAGGATAAGTAGCACTGTAAGTCAGATTTTTGATGTGCATTTAAGAATTTAATACCTATATTAATGCACAGTCAGGTTTTGACAACCACTAGATGAAAACCTTTTGTAGACATCTTTTGTGATAACCCCTGAATTCGGTTTGCAAATATGAGGTCTTGTCTTGTGAAATGCAAGTCGGCGTTCCTTAAAAAATGATTTATTACAATCAGTAAAATATAACATCATGGTAAAAAATAAATTTGTTGCTGATTATCAAATCAATGCCTCAAAAAAAATTGTTTTCAATTATTTGAGTACTGCTAGCGGCTTGTCAGAATGGTTTGCTGATGATGTAAACATCAATGAGGACAAAAATTACATCTTTCATTTTGATAATGAGGATCATCACGCTCGAATGGTTTCTATTAGAACCAATATGCACGTAAAATTTGAATTTTACGACCCAGCAGTCCCCAATGAGGAAGATCATTCCTATATCGAATTCAAACTTGACGAAAACGAGCTAACCCAAACTCTTTTTATCAAGGTTATTGACTATTCAGATGTCTATGATGAGGAGGAGTCAGTTGCGATTTGGGATGGACTTATTAACCGACTTAAAGAAATTATTGGTGGTTAAAATCAAATCAATTTAGCAACTTTGAACTTAGATTTTACGCATATACTCGTGCTGCAGTCAGAAGTTTAAATCAATGAAGAAATTAGACAAGCTTATTCTTGGGTCTTTTTTAGGCCCATTTTTATTGACATTCCTTGTGGTGGATTTCATTTTGTTGACGGTCAACATGCTGAAATATTTCGACGAGATTTTTGGGAAAGGGCTTGGGTTTTGGATTTACATGGAACTGATCAGTTATTTTGTGATCTCCATTTCTCCAATGGCTTTGCCTTTAGCTGTGTTGCTTTCCAGCTTGATGACTTTTGGGAATCTTGGTGAGCATTTTGAGCTTACAGCGATAAAAAGTAGTGGAATTTCACTTCTTAGGGCGATGCGACCCATTGGGATTTTTGTAATTGCACTGACTTTTTTGGCGTATCTATCCAACAATTACTTGGTTCCGAAAGTCAATTTAAAAACCTTTAGTCTGCTCTATGATATGCGGATGAAGTCACCCTCATTGGATATAAAAGCTGGGGTTTTTT
>JAFMBQ010000433.1 GCA_017858365.1 Algoriphagus sp.
TTGTTCCTAGTTTAAGCAACAAAACCGGTCCAGTTATTTAAGCAGTTAGGAACACATGGGCGCATGTAATTGCGGCAATTTGGCTCAAGAATTAACTAAATTAGAAAAAGGTGATATTCACGGCTATGCTATGCAAAGGCATGGTGATTGGAATGAGCAACTGATTGATTATTGCCCCACAAGCGGCTATCCAATGGATTTGATGATTACACGAATGCTAGAATTCGGCTTAACAACAAGTGATTTAGCTCATTTAGAACGGTTATCTGATCCTGAAGTACTTGCTGAGATGCCAGCAGAGAAGCGACATTCCCTATCAAAAAATAAGAAAGAAGATGTCATATTCTATATGATTTCATGGTCTAAGCTACTCAGAAAGAATTGGCTGAGAGAAAATGAAATACCTCAAGAAAAAAAAATAGTCGTTGTCCTCTTGTAGGAAGAAAAAAAATTATTAATTAGCGATGTATTTTATTTAAAAACCACTTTACAATAGCACTATGACTGATTTTGACGATGATTTCAATAATGTTGATGATTTTGAGGAGGAAGAAGATGATTTTGATTCTGATTTTGAAGATGAGTATGATCTAGATGAGGACAATGAATTTCTTGATGATAACATTGTAGATTTTGATGAAGATGATCTAGATGATGCCAGTGATATCGAAGAGGATTTAGACGACGAAATAGACTAAAGATGTAAATTAATAACATTAATCTCTTTGGTTAATTCAATAGTAGATTTTATCTTCGTAACTCTAAAACAATTAAAAATTAATACATGATACTATTAGATGTTTTCAGTTCTCCGATTGCTCCAGGTGCTCAAACTTTCCTTTTGATCGTCTGCATTCTAATCGGATTAGGTGCAGGAATATCTGCCGTTGACGCAAGAAGTACTTTTAAGGGTAAAAAGTCTGATCACTAAATAGAACTAATTTATATTAAAGGGAGCATGTCTCCCTTTTTTTATGTCCAAAAATCTAACCCAGAGCTCAAATTGAGTTCTTTCTTCAAATTATCCTCAGCTATTTCTTTGTAGTTGGATTGTGAAAAATCTAAATCAGGGAGAGAAATCACGTGATCAAAGCCATCTTTTCGGCCTTCTTTTCCAGAGCTTATTAAAATAGTTTTTTTACCCATTTTTTTCGATATTTTCAAAAGTTCATATGAAGCCTTTCCTTCTTTTGACTGTGAATCATATCGGCCTTCTCCAGTTATAACCAAATCAGCCCAAGCCACTTTAGCCTCTAGATCGATCTGATTAAAAAAGTAAGCAGACCCTATTTGAAGTTCAGTCTGAAAAAATGCATTGAGGCCTGCTGCTATCCCGCCAGCTGCGCCAAATCCTTCTCGCTCTTGGAAAACATTATTAACCTTCGAGTATAGTTTTTCTATTACGTTTTTACAGTTTTTCTCAAAATGGATCATGTCAATCTTAGCTAGTCCTTTTTGAGGTCCAAAAACTGGAATTGCTCCATTTTCCCCGAAAAGTGGATTTCTCACATCACAAAGACAGGTGAATTTTACTTTAGGGATTTTTGGGCTTCTTTGAATATGTTGAATTCTTTTTAAATAGTCAGGGGAAAAAAGAGTTAAAGTTCTCCCATTTTTATCCAAGAATTCAATCCCTATCGCGGCCAAGATCCCAACTCCTAAATCGATTGTTGCACTTCCGCCTAAACCTAATACAATTTCCTTTGCTCCTAAAGCTATTGCTTCTCGGATTAAAATACCTGTGCCATAAGAGGAAGCTAAGCTTGGACTCAGGTCTTTATTAATGATCGACCCTAATCCTGATGCTGTTGATACATCAATATATGCTTTGCAACTTTCTTTTTCCCAACCAAAAAAAGAAGAGATTGGGAGTCCATAAGCATTTAGAGACCAAATGCTTATTTCCTCTAACTTTAATTCATGAGTTAATAGCTGACAGGTACCATCTCCCCCATCTGCTATTGGAGAAATTTGTGTTTCTGCTGCTTCAAAATTTGAATGAATAAATTCTGAAATAATTTCACCAGCTTTTTGAGCACTCATCGTCCCCTTAAATGCATTTGGCGAAATAAGAACCCGCATGTTTATTGAGCTTTCATTCGTTTGAAATAGTCCTTCGCTGCTATTCTTACTTTTGGTGCTAAGTAAAAGGTGGAAACCATTGTGGGGATTGCCATGACGGCATACATACCATCAACCAAACTTACGACCACTTCTAAGGAAGCAACTGCACCAATGACGATGGTAACTAAATAGAAATAGTTGTAGTAATCGGCTTTATCAGCTCCAAATAGGTAATTGAAGCATTTATGACCATAATAAGAATAGGTAAACATGGTCGAAAGAGCAAAAACTAGTACAGCTATCATGAGTAAATACCTACCAACTCCTGGTAATGCCAGATCAAAAGCAGCCAAAGTCAATCGAACTCCATCCGATTCACTAGTCTGCCAAACGCCCGTAAGCATAATAACCAATGCAGTGAGTGTACATACTACAATTGTATCAATAAACGGCCCTAGCATAGCTATTAACCCTTCTCTGATTGGCTCAGAATTCTTAGAAGCACCGTGAACCATAGGCGCAGTTCCAATACCAGCCTCATTGGAAAATGCCGCCCTCCTTGCACCAATAATAATCACAGTTCCCACAGCACCACCAGCTGCAGCTTCTCCTGAAAAAGCATCTGATACAATTTTAATCAACATCTCAGGGACATCACCTATGTATTTGAACACTATAATCATCACTGTGATGAAGTACATTCCAACCATAAAAGGAACCAATTTAGACGCTACACTAGCGATACGTTTGATTCCTCCTAGAATAACAATAGCAACAACTACCATCATACTGATCCCAATTATCCACTTGGTTGAAGTACCTCGATCTAGGCCAGCAGGCTCTAAAATCACTGTGCGGAGGACTGCAGTAAGTTGATTTGCTTGAAAAATAGCTAGAAGACCCATTATTCCGGCAATACAGAAAATATAGGAGAGAAACTTCCATTTCTTTCCCATCCCCTCTTCTATCACGTACATCGGGCCTCCCTGTACTACTCCTGCAGAATCTTTGCCTCGAAACATGATGGCAAGGCTACAGGTGTAAAATTTTGTTGCCATCCCAACAAATGCAGAAACCCACATCCAAAAAATTGCTCCTGGCCCCCCCATTGTAATTGCTATCGCAACCCCGCTGATATTTCCCAAGCCTACTGTTGCAGCAATAGCAGAAGAAAGTGCTTGAATAGAGGTGATTTGTCCAGGGACGTTACTGTCATCATACTTTCCTCTCAAAAGACTGATTGCATGTCCGATTTTAGTAAAAGGCACGAATCGGGAATGAAACAGTAAAATACTTCCTCCTCCCATCAATAAAATCAACATTGGTGTTCCCCAAATCCAATTGGCAAATCCAATAATTATATCACCCATTCAACAGTCTATGTTTATCCTTCAAATATTCAATTTTGCAATTCTTTTCACCTTGAAAAAGATGGCATATTAGGTTCATTTTCATCAATATCAAAAAAAGAATTTATTTAAATCATAAAAAAACCCAGTTGAATCTGGGCTTTCTATTCGTGTTGTATTTTTACCAAGTGACTTTGGGTGAGCGATAAAAACCGATCTTGTTCATTTCCCACCGTTTACCCTGAATGGCAATCCTAGATTGGAAACTTTCCCACGATCTTCGAGCTGTCGAGGACCAAGCCACCTCTGCAATAGCGACTAACCTAGGAAATGCCATGTACTCGATGTCTTCCCGATTGACTACTGTTTCAGTCCAAAGTGGTGCTTCAACCCCCAAAATATCAAACTTATTAATTCCGTCTGTATAGGTAGCTGGATCCCAGTTATACGCATCATCCAACTCAATATATGCCGCCCAATGAAGACCAATTCTAGTGGTAGAATCGTATTGCATATCGAGATAAGTTCTTTTAGCTGGGGACATTAGAATCTTGTTTCCCTGCTCTTTAGTAAGACGTGCATTCTCTTCTTCCGCCCAAAACTGGGAAACAGTACCCGGCCTAAGTTTTCCTGTAGCAATTTCAT
>JAFMBQ010000434.1 GCA_017858365.1 Algoriphagus sp.
CGTGATTTCCTTGAAGAACCTACCCGTAAACCTGGCTATCTCTCCTACTTCTGTGAAAAATGGTTTGTCTATCGCTTTCAAGATTCTAATGATTAATTACGTACCAAAAGGTGGGAATAGTTGAGGTGAAAATCGAAGAGCAAAATCACATAGACACCTGATAAATATCAGGTTTACATAAAATCAAGTCCCAACACCTTTTAGGAATTCACCATGACAATAAAAAAAAATAGGGGTATTCACTTAACTGCACCTATGTATTTTGAATAAATGCTAGAAGTTCAAATTTGGCAATTCCCCCTTTCCAAAAGGGGGCAATGGGGATTTTTCACTACTAAAACCATTTATAATTATAGATGTGCATTCATGCGGATACATATAAAAATAATCATGATTCCTCTATATGTTAAATAAAGAAGAAAGAATGGACTTATCTACTCACTCTTAATACTTTTCACCGGATCAGCCCAAGCCGCTTTCAATGATTGTGACATCACCGTGAGCCCTGCAATTAACCCCGCTATTAATCCTGCAATCAGGAAAACAGTCCAATTGATTCCGATATGAAAGGCAAAATCTTCCAGCCAAGAATTCATCCCAAACCAAGAAATCGGAATGGCGATCAAAAACCCGATGCCTACCAGTTTCAAAAAGTCTTTTCCAAGCAACAGCAGAATATTCCCAGTCTCTGCTCCCATTACTTTTCGGATTCCGATCTCTCGTGTTCGCTGTGCTGTCGCAAAGGTGACCAAGCCCAATAATCCCAAAATAGAAATCAAGACGGCAAGCCCAGAGAAGAAGGTAAAGATGGTTTTTACCCGCTGCTCAGCAGCATACTGTTCGTTAAATCCTTGGTCTACAAATCGAGGTTCGAATGGGAAATTAGGACGAAGTGTAGCCCATTCTTCTTTCAAATAGGCTAAGGTCTCTTCTCGATTAGCAGCATCGATCTTGATGCTCATCAGGTTATTTCCATTTTGTCCAATTTCAAAAACAATAGGAACAATTGGTTGGTGAAGACTTTCAAAATGGAAATCCTTCATCACTCCAGTGATAAAACCTCTTTTGCTCCCATAAAAAAACTGCTTTCCTATCGCTGTTTCGGGACTTTCCCAACCAATCTCTCGAACCGCTGTTTCATTAAGGATAAATGCCTCTGTAGAATCGCTGGCTCGTAAAACATCAAAGTCTCTTCCAGCTAACAGTGGAATTCCATAGGTTTTGAGGAAATTATGCCCTACATCGATATCCGCAATTCGGATTTCCAATTGGGTAACTTCTCCGTCTATCTCTGCAGAAGCACCTTGATTATCCAGTAATCTTCCTGATGGAGCGCGACTGGATACTGAGACAGATTTTATTCCAGGATGATTCTCCAAACGATCTTGCACAAGCAGTAAGTTTTGATCGATCTGAGGACTGGTCGGCAAAAGGACAATGTCCTCTTCGTCAAAGCCCAAATCCTTGCTTTGCATAAAGTTCAACTGATTAACCACCACCAATACAGCCACAATCAGTACCACCGAAACGGCAAATTGTCCCACAACTAACACTGATCTAAAGCGCTCATGACCTTTACCGGCTTTGAAAGCTCCTTTCAGCACTTTTCCCGGCTGAAAACCCGAAAGAAAAAGTGCAGGATAACTTCCAGAAATCAAACCCACAAACACAATCAACCCTACGATTCCAAGAAGAAATTCAGGGTGTTGGATAAAATTAAGGCTGAGTTGTTTTTCAGTGAAATCAGAAAAAACAGGCAAAAAGGTATAAACTAGAATGATTGCAATGACCATGGAGATAGTCGTCAACATAAAGGATTCACCCATAAATTGCCTGATCAGATTACTTTTATCAGCTCCCATCACTTTCCGAAGACCCACTTCCATGGATCTCAAGGAAGAACGTGCCGTGGATAAATTCATGAAATTGATACAGGCGATCAAAAGAATAAATAGGGCAACCGCCAAATAGATATAGACATAAGCAATATCACCGTTGGCTTCGATCTCGGTATCAAGATTGGAATACAGGTGAATATCTTCCAAAGGCCATAAATAGAGCTTGGTGCCCCTGGACATTGGAGTTCCTGATCTAGTCTCTCCCATATGCCGATCTATGAGGGTGGGTAATTTATCTTCAAAAGCCTGACGATCTACACCTTCATTGAGCAGCAAATAAGTAGAAAAGCTATTTCCACCAAAATTACTCATGAAAGCTTCCTGCCCTCCAAAAAACATGATTACAGGTTGCATCGATGCCAAAAATGTGGGGTGAAAATGGGAATTATCAGGAAAGTCCTCAAAGACTCCACTTACCAAGGCGGTGAATTCAGCCCCTCCCAATCCAAGTCTCAACTGTTGTCCCATGGCCGGTTCATCTCCAAAATACTTCTTGACCATACTTTGAGACAACAGCACTCCATTACCTTGCTGCAATGCTTTTTTCGCATCACCTTCTAATACATTGATCGAGAAAATATCAAAAATCTCAGGGTCAGCAAAGGTAAAATGATCCTCAATAAACTTCTTATCTCCATGCATCACGAGCGGATCAGATTCCAGCATCCTGGTAACTGACTCCACATCGTCCGGAAAATCTGACTGAATCAGAGGTGCAAAGGGTGGTGCTGTATGTCCAAGATGCAGGCTGACCTCGCCATCCGGATTAAACCAAGCTCGGGAAACGCGGACGATTCGATCTGCCTTGGTATTCCATTTATCATAACTCAACTCATGCTGCACAAACAGAAAAATCAAAATACTAACTGCCATCCCTACCGCTAACCCAAACACATTGATAAACATGTACAAAGGATTTTTTTGAGTATTCCGAATCAGTATTTTGAAGTAGTTTTTGAGCATTAGATTGGAGTTTTCGGTTGTTGATTCGTCATTGCGAGGACTTTCTCCTCCCATTGATCTATTTGATTTTATGCAAGTCCGAAGCAATCTGCTCCACATTGAAACAGATTACTTCGGACTGGTAAAGACTAGTTAGACTCAATATTGTGACTCAGTCCTCGCAATGACGGAGCTTGCACTACTTCTTAATCACCTTGCTCGATCCTGAGCTAGAGATTTTTTGGCTGGTTGGGTTTCCTTTGTAATAGATATTACCTGATCCTGATGATCCAATGGTAAGATTTCCATTGACTCCTATGTAAGTCATTCCTGAACCAGATTTTCCAATTTTCACATCGCCAGCCATCAATTCTAATGCTTCAAATTCGCCAGAACCTGATTGGCCAATGTTTGCGCTATCTGCTCTTCCACCTTGGATGATCACTTTGCCAGAACCACTCATTCCTACATTCAAAGCTCCAGTTTCAAGCATCTTCATCTGAATATTACCTGAACCTGATTGACCGATACTGAATTTTTTAGAGTTGATGTTGGATTGTAAAATCATTTTTCCAGAACCACTAACCCCGATACTTTCCAGTTCTCTTACAGTCACATAAGCCGTAAAATTCACATTATTATATCTTCCTTTTTCGAGTTTGATTTTTAGTGTATTTCCTTCTACTTCAGTGATTACTTTGTCTAAATCAAAACCTTTAGATTCCAGGCGAACTTCATCTTTGTTTCCAATGGTAATAAAAACATCCCAGCTGCCTCCAGATTCAATTCCTGTAAATGAGCCAGGATTCCGAGTTTCAGTTTGTGCTTGAGCGGTGAATCCTACCAAAAATAGTAGGATGATTAACGAAGTGATTTTTGTAAGTTTCATAATGTTGGTTGTTTTAATAATGATAAATGTAATTCCAGAGATTGTGCCAAGCGGAAAGATGCCTTGAGGGCACATATTAAAGGGTTTTATTAATTAACCATGTCCGATCGTTTCCAATTTTGACCGTGAGCGGACAAATATTCAAACCAGATAATTGGTTCTTCAGTTGGTCTACTGGATTTTGAAAGGAAGCCTTGGAAGTTAATCCTAGCTTGTAAATATTGATCTGTTTCATCAGACTAGCTGGGGATTTAAATGAAATATGACTACCCTTTAGATGCAGAAATTGAGCTGATGGTTGCTTTAAGTCGAAAAAAAATAGGTG
>JAFMBQ010000435.1 GCA_017858365.1 Algoriphagus sp.
CTCTAGAGAATACTTCAGGCTTTACTTCATTGAAATTTTCTATAGAAGCTGAAGAAATCAAACCAGACTCATCCAAAACTTGAATCGAATAAGTTCCTCTAGGAAGTTCCTTCAGATCATAGTTTTTAGCAAAAGCTTCTGACTGGTTGATTCGATCTCTCATGATCAAGCGATCTTGAGAATCTGAGATTTTCACAATTACAGTTCCCTTCGGAGCCTCTGTAAATGCAACTGCTATTTTTGCAGATTCTGTTTTTTTGATTTGTACTGTTTCGTCAGCTTTTGTTCCTGCTGCGAAAGCTCCTGTTGCAATCCCTGCAACAAAAAGCATAGTGAATAGATTTTTCATGTTTACTAGTTGGTTTAAATAGGTTGTGAGCTTTAGTAACCAGCAGATGGGCCCATCTGCAAAAGGTATTTTGGGTTACTTGGATCAACCGTGTATGCGGTTTTGATTTGTTTACCTTACAAAGGTAGCTAATAGTTTTATAATTGCAAATTTTTCAACAAAACATTATTTTAATTAATGATTACCTAACGATATGCTTAAATAATTATGAATTCAATAATCTTTTGTCCGCAATCGATAGCGAAGTATGAAGAATATGGAAAAAATTAACAACTGTCTCTATTTATTCTGTAAAAATTGAATTTTAATAATATTATTTGGTCAAACAAAAGATACAATGGTGCTTTCAACCATAAAATTTGGTCAAAACTTTTTTTCAACAAGAATCAATTTTAGAGTGTTCTATAAATAAAAACTGAAATGAAAGCTATCTGGAACAATCAAATCATCGCTGAATCTGACGAAACAATTGTCGTAGAAGGAAACCAATACTTCCCTCCTTCAGCCATTAAACCTGAATTTTTCAAACCATCTCAAACCCATTCTACTTGCCCTTGGAAAGGGGTCGCTTCCTATTATTCAATCGAGGTAAATGGCGAATCCAATAAAGATGCCGCTTGGTACTATCCGGAAGCCAAAGCTGCAGCCCAAGAGATTCAGGGTTATGTGGCATTTTGGAAGGGTGTGAAAGTGGGAAATTGAGTTTCGAAGGATCAAGAACAGCATTAACATCTCTGACCTTAAGCAGCAATTGGAGCGCGAAGAAGAATGCAAAATGTGTTAAATAAGAAATGGCTGGCTTATCAAAAAAGCCAGCCATTTGTATTTTTCAGCTATCAAACGGTTTATTTTATCCCTTTGTAATTGGTAGCTTTTGCGACCAATTCCTGATCAAAAGAACCCTTCATCTCAAATACCATCAAATCTCCTTCATCGCCACTGACTAAGACTACTAAATCAGATATCTTGGCACTTCCTTTTGAAAAGACAGTTATTCCACTGTTTTTGTCATTAGTCTCCATCAAGAGCTCGTATCGCTCTTTTTCCAAACCTTTTAAGAGTGCTTTGTACTCTATTTTATTCTGATCGGAATTATCAGGTAGCGTGAAAAAGTTGAGTTTCTCGATTGATTTTGCCACTGTAGCCATATCGTTCTTATCAATATCAATCTTGAAGCCTTCGGCAAAATTCATAAAATTTCCGCCCAGCTCCAGATGAAAGAAATCATCATTGCTTTTATACTTTTCATAGAGTGCATTTACACTTTTGCTTTGTGCCTGTACAGTTAGTACTGCGCCGATTAGGGCTAAGGTTAGGATTAGCTTTTTCATGGTATCAATGTTTAGTTTTATTAAGTTCAATTTTCAATTTTGAATGGAGGGAAGATGAACCCTCAGAATAAACAAAATATAAAAGCTCGGCAGTCTTTTGATCTCCCACTAATAAGTAAACTTCTCTTACATTTTCATCCTCTTCATCAGAAATCATTATACAAAAATCCTCAGCACTAATCTTCCTGAATTCTTCTACAAAACCCTGTGGCATACCAGCTGAAAAACTCTTGATCAAAGCATCTCTATCAACTCTTTCTAAATCAAATACACTACTCTTGAGCTCTTCGAGATTTTTAAAATTGAACACTAAATCAGAATTGTCTTTTTGAAAAGGGAATTCATATTTAATATCCATACTCTCCACTTCTACACCTTCCATCTCAAAGGGCCATAATACTTTAGGTTCCACAGCAAGAATTCCTAACTTTTTATTAATAGCTCTATATGGGTTTTGCTGAGCATTTAAGCTTACTTGAAGCCCAAAAGTCAATCCGATAATTAAAATCAATCTTCTCATTTTTTTTCTTTAACTGATATTTATTTTTTGAGTTACTTTTTCCCTTTGCCATACTGCTCCATTCCAGGAATATTGGTTTTTTCTGCCAAGAGATTTAAGTCCTGATATGTAAAGCTTCCTAGCATAGACAAAAGCGTAAAGTCATTTCCACTACCGGAGATCATCATCAACTCTTTGATCAATCCACTTTCTTCTCGTACCATAAATTTGAGACTGGAACCTTTATCCTGAACGTCCATTAAGTCTTCGTATTTATTTTTAGTCAATGTGCTCATCACCTGGCTATAAAGCGACTTCCCGTCCACTTCTTCCGAGGAAAGAATTCGAATCCCTTTGACTTTAGAGATTAGCGTCCCAAGTTCTTCTGCCTCTTTATCAGTACCAGCATTACTTTTTAAAAATCCTCCGGCCATCTGCATCATCTTAGGAGAGATGTACACTCTGGAGAATCGATCATCATCCATGTATTTGGAAAAGAACTTCTGGATCGCATCATCTTGAGCATTCGCCTGAAAGATGATAGCCATTAGTAAAACCGATAGTAAAACCGAGATTAAGACTAGTTTTTTCATGATTCCTATTTTTTGGATTGACCAAAAATCTGGTCCGTTGTATTCAAATATTTTAGATTATTCATCGGCTGCAACTGCGCTTGACCTTTGGATAGATTAGTTTGGATCAAGGCAAAAGCCATCATCACCTCTTCATAGGCAGCTTGCTCTGCTTGCTTTTGCTCGTAAATTTGCCAGCCCCAGAATGATCCGATTAGAATAGCAGCGGAAGCAGCCCAACTCATCCAAGAAGCATTCAACTTTCTCACTTTAGCTTCAGGCAAACTTATTTTGCAAGGCTCCACTTTTCTGAAATTTGCAAGACTCCCAAATAGCATCTTCTCTGCTTCGAATCCATCCGAAGCTCGAAGCAACACCTTCAACTCATGCTCTTCTGCTAGGCTGGTTTCTGCATCGTAGTATTTGGCAAGCAGATCCTCTATTCGTGCGTTCATTTTGCTAATTTTTGATTGATTATTAATTCTCGGATTCTTTTTCTTGCGCGGTGAAGATTCACTTTCACTTGGTCAAGACTTATATCCAAGTACGATGCTATTTCTGAATAATCTAAGCCCTCCACTTCTCTCAATTGGAAAATGTCCCGTTGCTTTTCAGGTAATTCGTTTAGAAGCAACATCACTTTTTGAATTGATTCAGTGACCTCCTCTGACTGTGGCTCATCAGCCTGAAACTGATTTGCATTTTCCAAAGTGTCCATTTTCTTGTTTTGCCGGAAGTGAGTCAAGACCTCATTTTTAAGACTGAGTACAAGCCAACCTGAAAGATTCGCATGAATACTGAGTTCTTTTTGCCGAGCAACGGATTTTTCGAAAACATTCTGAAGTACATCTTCGGCCAGCGCCCGATCTTTTACCCAGCTAAAGGCAAGACGGTAGAGTTTGCCACGCTGCGGCCAAATATGCTCTTCAAAAAATGTCTTCATTTTAAAAGGGTAATGCAGGCGCAAATCGAATGTTACAGGATGTTACAATATTTTTTATAGAAAAAAGAGTTTCTAATAAACTCAAGGAAATTCCCAGAGTTTCCAATTAAAAGTTATTTGACTGAAAATCACAACTATGAAACATAGATTGATTTTAAATTAATTTGAAAAATAGTATGCATGCAGACTATTTATTAATTTGGTGAAGTATAATTTAAGATAAAATGAGAGATTGGAATTTAAAAAAGGACATAAAAAAAGCCCCGACCGAAGTCGAGGCTGGTGGTGATAAGTGGGCTCGAACC
>JAFMBQ010000035.1 GCA_017858365.1 Algoriphagus sp.
AAGCCGTAGTGAAAAGTCGAATACTGGAAGTTCATCGGAAACCCGTTATCGAAGTTGATGATGAATTACTTTTGGATCAGATAAATTTCAAGTTCTATAATATCTTGAAGCAGATGGCGCCTTTTGGACCAGGAAATACAGAGCCGGTTTTTAAGATTTCAAATGTGAAAGCGCGTAATGTAACGGTACTGAAAGATAAACACTTGAGGTTTGATATCGAGCAAGATGGGCAACTGACTACTCCAGTTTGTCTGGGTTTTGGAATGGCTGATCGATCAAAAGATCCTGAGCTCACTACGGTGAATATGCTTCAGAGTAAAATGAGTTTTGATATTGTGGCTGAGATGCGACAAAATGTATTTCGGGATAAGAGTAGCTTGCAACTTTATGTGAAAGACATCAAATTTGATTGATATGATCCTACGAGCAGAACATTTGGTAAAAATATATAAAGGCCGTCGTGTGGTAAATGACATCTCTGTAGATGTGAACCAAGGCGAAATTGTAGGGTTACTAGGGCCAAACGGTGCTGGTAAAACCACTTCCTTTTACATGATTGTTGGACTGATCCAGCCAAATGAAGGTAAGATTTTTTTAGAAAACGAGGATATTACCAGCCTTCCGATGTACAAGCGCGCAAAGCTGGGAATTGGCTATTTGGCTCAAGAGGCATCAGTCTTTCGCAAGCTTACCGTGGAGGAAAATTTATTGGCTGTGCTGGAAATGACAAAAATGCCAAAGCAGGAGCGAAAAGAGAAAGTAGATAGTTTACTAGAAGAGTTTAGCTTGACCCATGTTCGCAAGAATCTTGGAATGGTCCTTTCGGGTGGAGAGCGTAGACGAACAGAAATTGCAAGGGCATTGGCAGTTAATCCAAAGTTCGTTTTGTTGGATGAGCCTTTTGCGGGGGTGGATCCGATCGCGGTGGAGGAAATTCAATCCATTGTGGCAAAGTTAAAGACCAAAAACATCGGGATTCTGATCACGGATCACAATGTGAATGAGACACTCTCGATTACAGATCGGGCTTATCTGATGTTTGAAGGGAAATTATTGAAAGCTGGTACAGCGGAGGAATTGGCAGCAGATGAGCAAGTAAGAAAAGTGTATCTAGGAAGTCAGTTTGTGTTGAAACGTAAAACTTTTAACTGATGGAGGTACTCAATACCTTTATGACCTGGATTTTTAAGAATCGGCTGGGTCAAATAGAAAATTTTAAGAAAAATCCCATAGAGGTTCAGCAAATCATTTTTAAAGATTTGATTGAAGCCGGAAAACGAACCGAATTTGGAAAAGAATTTGACTTCGCCTCGATTCGGAATTACGATGACTTTGTGAATAAAGTACCTATTCACGATTACGAAAGTATCAAGCCTTACATCGATAAGACGATGAGAGGGAGCCAAAATGTACTTTGGAATACGGATATTGAATGGTTTGCTAAATCATCGGGAACCACATCCAGCCGAAGCAAGTACATTCCTGTTACGACCGAAAGTCTGGAAGAATGCCATTATAAAGGTGGTAAGGACATGCTTTCACTTTACGTAGCGAATTACCCGGATTCAAAACTTTTCGCGGGAAAAAGCTTAACTATCGGAGGCACGTTAGAGAAAAATCCCCTGAACCCTCAAGGAACTGCTCGAGCTGGAGATATCTCTGCTGTAATGATGCAAAATCTTCCAATTTGGGCACAATTTGTCCGTACACCTTCCTTAGAAACAGCCCTCATGAGTGAGTGGGAGGCCAAAATCGAGAAGATGGCTCGTGAGACGATGGATGAGGATGTTACTTGCATTGCTGGTGTACCTACTTGGACCATAGTCCTTTTGCAACGAATCTTAGAAATCAAAAAGGCGAAACATATCTTGGAAGTTTGGCCGAACTTGGAGATTTTTTTCCATGGGGCCGTAGCTTTTGGGCCTTATCGAAGCCTATTCAAAGAATTGATCCCGTCAGAGAAAATGCGCTACATGGAGACATACAATGCTTCGGAGGGTTTCTTTGGTCTTCAGGATCAAAAGGAATCTGATGAATTATTGCTTCTGCTAGATTATGGGATTTTCTATGAGTTTATCCCAATGGAAGATTGGATGAGTGATCATCCAAAAGTAATCCCGCTCTGGGAAGTCGAAGAAGAAGTCAATTATGCCATGGTCATAAGTACCAATGGTGGCTTGTGGCGATACAAAATTGGCGATACCCTAAAATTCACTTCAACAAAACCTTATCGATTCCGAATTTCAGGTCGGACGAAACATTTCCTCAATGCATTTGGGGAAGAAGTAATCGTAGAGAATGCAGAGAAAGCGATTCAATATGCGGCAGAACATACTGAGGCTACTATAGCTAACTTCACAGCTGCTCCAGTCTATTTCGAAAATTCAAGCGCAAAAGGAACCCATGAGTGGGTGATCGAATTTCAGAAAGAGCCTTCGGATAAAGCAAAATTTGATGCCTTATTGGATCAGCATCTCCGAGAGATTAATTCTGATTATGATGCTAAGCGGTATAAAGATCTTGCGCTAGTAGCTCCAATTATTCACCATGCGCCATCCGGACTTTTTGAGAAGTGGATGGGGAAGCGTGGGAAGCTTGGAGGTCAGCATAAAGTGCCTAGGCTATCGAATAGCAGAGAGTATTTGGAAGATATCTTGGGAATGATCTAAGATATTAATCGACAAAATACATATCTATCATTCCCTTATTTTTGGCAGCTATTTTACCTCTGTAAGTACAAGGGATTGTATTTTTTATTAATTCATGCGTGCTTCCTGAGATGTTGATTTTACTAGGTTTGGAGTTTTGCTCCATTCTTGCAGCTGTATTTACAGTATCACCCCAAATGTCGTAAGCAAATTTTTTCACACCTACTATTCCAGCAACGACAGGACCTGAACTTATTCCTACCCGAATTTCAAAAAGCCCACCTTCTTCATATTTTTTATTTATAATATTCATCAATTCTTTTGCCGCCAAAACACATTTTTGAGCATGATCACTTTCTGAATTGGGGATACCAGAGACAGCTAAATATGCATCGCCAATAGTTTTGATTTTTTCTAAGCCATATTTTTCGAATATTTCATCGAATAGTTTAAAATATTCATGAATCACCACGACCAGCTTTTTCGGACTTAGCTTTTCTGAAATTGTGGTGAAGTTGACGATGTCTAAAAAAATGACGCTAACATTTTCGTAATTATCTGCGATGTAGGTCTCTCCGGCCTTTAATCGCTGCGCTATATTACTAGGCAGCATATTTAACAGCAGCATTTCATTTTCAGAATAGAGCTTATTAAGCTCACTCGTCCGTTCTTTTACTTTTAACTCAAGATTTCTATTGTTTTCTTCAAGAGAAGCATAGAGTTCTGAGTTCTCTATACTAATACCAATTTGAGTGCTGAGTAAGTTGAGTAACTCTTTCGCACTATTCCCAAAAGCCCCATAGGTCAGATTATTTTCAAGGTAAATTATTCCTTTTAGATGCGCCCTAAACTTAATAGGAACACAGATAAGACTCTTCAGGTCATTTGAAATGATATATGGGTCTTTGGAAAATTTTTCATCGTTAGTGGCATCATCGATGACTGTGATTTCTCTTGTGTGCTCTACAAAATTAATAATTGCAAAAGGTAAGCGGGTCTCGATAGGGAGAATATTCCATTCCCCATTTTGAGCGGTAGTTATCCATTCCCCATTTATTTTTCGCAGGAATTTGCCTCGCTGAGCACCAGCATTTTCTTTTGAGATATTCAAGAAATTTTTCACCAAAGTCTCAATATCCATCTCCCCATTGAGCACTTGATTACTTTTAATTATACTGAGATAATCGATTTGTTCACCAGCCATAAATGGATTTCTGCCACTTGATTGTTGGATTTGGAGAGCCAACTGAGGGAATTCTGATTTCAAATCATCAACTTTTTTGTTGGATTGAAAAGCAGCGTAATTGGATATAGCGCCTGAGAAATGGCTCTTTGCCAGACTTGCTTTGCCTTGCTTTAAAAAAATTCTAAATAGGAACTCACTGATTAGCGCAGCGTTTCGAAGGTTAGAAGTTTCCTGAGCAATAGTTAGCGCGATTTCAAGTGATTTTATTCCTGCTTCCTCACCGGAATCTAACCATTCAACCATCGCTTCCATCAGGGCGATACTATTTCTGAAAAGTTTATTATTCGCTTGATTTTGAGATTTTACCGATTCTAAAATTGTCCTAAGTTCCTTGATTAAAATTTCTCTTTCCTCGCCTTCAAGAGAGAGTCCGATTTGTGCTTTAGCCACAACATAAAAAGTATTTTTGATGACTACCATAATATTGGCAAAAAATGCCTCCTCCAACTGACTGAGCAGTCCAAATGCTTCTATGGTCTCTTCGTACCTATTGTGAATTACATGATTGATATTTTGAAGATTTAGAATAAGGCCAACAGCATTGAACATTTTTAATCCAAGTAACTCTCCGATTTTTTCTTGCTGGGGTTTGCCAAGCAAGGTCCCTTCATTCGAATGGCCATTAACCTCATTTACTAATATTTCTTCATAAGCCGCGATGATTATCTCCGTATCCGGCATTCTAGAAGACTTGACCAATGGTTTCATCTGGTCGATCAGCTGGAGAAATTCTACTTGAGGTCTTGCGTGATAGAGTGCCATGCCACATTTGACCTGAATGCTATAGCCCATGTAAGCCAAATCACCATATTTTAGACTGTTGGTAATTGACTCATTAAGTTCATTTACGACATAGCTGTACTCCTTCACCCATGGAGAGAGGAATGCGCCAGACACAAAATTTAACTGGCCATTTTTTGATGGGTCACCAAGTTTTTTTGTGATTTCTAAAGCCACTTCGCCAAGTTCAAATGCCTTTATTTTATCTCCTAAAATAGAGCCCATAATCATTCCGAAGCTACTCAAACCCAATGCGCCTGAAAGCGATAGCCCTTTTGTCAATAGAATTTTGGTCACTTCTAAGACGGTAATTGTCCAAAGATTACCATTTCCTGATAAAAAGGCGGAAGGGAGAATAATAGCTAGAATATCATTGTTGAGAAGGTCGACTTCTTCAGTTAATCGATTGAGTTGGATTAATTCGGTGGGTTTTCGGCTTCCTAAAATGCCAAGTATTTCACCCATACCCGCACCAATATTTTCTTCTGTAGCCTGTTTCAGCGAATAATTATTTATTAGAAGTGCCTTTTTCCCTTCATGAATTGCCTCCTCAAATCGTAAAGAGAATATGTATAAAATCATCTTTAATCCTATCGCCTTGATTTGCTGACTTTGTACTTTACTTTCTTTCTCAATAGTTTGAAAAAGTTTTTCGGAGCGCTCAAGTTTTCCTTGGATAAACTCACTTTCGGCTAATGTGATAAAAGCTTGGAAGGTGACTTCCGGATAGTTTTCCCAGGAATTTTTAGGTAAAAGTGAAATTGCGATGTCTAGAAATTCCGCTGCCGGAGCGTTATTTTCTTTAGTTTTTACCCCTGCTTTTGTGAGGTATAATGCGGCTTGGAAAGAGTCCTCCGGATCTTTTAAAATCGGGTGTGCGATTACATAATGAGCTGCAATATTTAACAAATCATTAGTGAGTTCAGGTTGGGTCAGATTATTAATGCCCAGTTTTGCTAAGATTAAATGAGTTTTTCGACTTTCTTCCTCGGGGTAAATAGCATAAAAAGCTTGTTGTACACGATCATGAGCAAAGCTAAATCGGGCATTGAGATTTATATTGGGTATAGCAATGTAGCGGTGATTGTCATCTATAGGATAGATCAACTCTGATTCCATTGCTTCTTGTAATAATTGACCCAGTACCTCCTGGGGACTATCTTTCAAGACCTCTTTAAGAGTATTAAACTCAAAAGTCTTATTGATACAGGAAGCCACGCTCAATACATCGATACAGCTTTGGCTAAGTGTTTTTGTTCGCTGAAGAACCAAGTCCACAACATTGTCGGTGATGGTTAGATTAGCGATTTGATCTTCTTTCCAAGTCCATTGTGCTTTACCGGACGTAAGCTCGATTGACAGGAGGCCTTTATCCTGAATTTGCCGAAGTATTTCACTAATGAAATAAGGATTTCCTGCAGTTTTTTGGAAAATTAAATCTGACAAGCTTTTCACTTCCTTTTGATTTCGAAGAAGGGTTTCTGAAATTAATTCTTGGACATCCTTTTTCACCAAGGGGAAGAGTTCAATTGAAAATGAAGTCTTCAAACTATCTAAATCAATTTCTTTTAGCCACTGTTCAAAAGCAGGGTTTTGGCTCGTTTGATCATTTCGGTAAGCCGTAATGAATAAGATATGCTTAGATGAAGCATTTTCAATTAGCCATTTGAGTAGGTTAAGGCTCCCCGTATCTGCCCATTGTATATCGTCAAGAAATGCAGTGAGTGGGCGGACGTTATCAGAAAAAACGTTTAGAAAGGTCCGCAGTGTTAATCGAAATCTATTTTCAGATTCTTTCCCCGGTAAAATTTGAATAGGAGGCAAGTCTCCAAAAATGATTCGTGCGGAGGGAATCAGTTCCACTAATAATCCCAAATTTTGTCCCAAGGACTTTTGAAATAGCGATCTCAGCCGATCCAGCTGCGCATCGCTTTCTTGAAGGAGCTGATTGATTAAATCTTCGAAAGCAGCCACAATCCCCGCATAGGGAACATTCTTGTTGAATTGATCAAACTTTGCCTCTACAAATTGACCTCCTTTTGAGAGCACTTCTAGCTTCAATTGATTGACCAGTTTTGTTTTTCCAACTCCCGCCTCTCCGCTGATAAATACATTTGTATGAGCTCCAATGAAAACTTCATTGATTGCATTTTTCAGAAGTCTCAGTTCTTTATCTCGTCCATAAAGCTTGTCAGGAATTCGAAGTTGGTCGCTATAATCCAACTCGCCAAGAACAAACTCCGGAATGAATCCTTTAGCCCGATAGGCCTCTTTACAACTCATCAAATCATGGATTAAACCTGTTGGATTTTGGTAGCGATCATCACTACTTTTCGCCATCAGTTTTAAAATTAAGTTGGAGACTTGTTTCGGGAAAGAGGGGTTTACCTCTGAGGGATTTTCCGGCATTAAGGCAATTTGCGCATGGACCAGTTCCAGAAGGTCTTTCGCTTGGAATGGAAGTCTGCCGGTAGCCAATTCGTAAAGGACTACTCCTAATGAATAAAAATCAGTCCGATAATCTAAGCTCTGGTTGAGACGTCCAGTTTGCTCAGGAGACATATAGGGAAGTGAATATTTCAAGGGCTGACTGGTCGCGCTACTTAAAACTTCGCTTTTGGCACTACTAGATGTACTGAAGTCAATTATTCGCAGTTCGCTGGTCTTTGGTGAATAAAGAATTGTTGATGGATTTATACTTTTGTGAACCAATCCTTTGGAATGAATCTCTGAGATAACAGTGGCGATTTGGATTGCGATATCAAAAAAGATGGCAAGTGAAATCTTATTATCAGCGATATACCGCATAAGAGTGATTCCCTTGAAATCTTCTGAAAGAATGGTGAAAGAGCCCTGATCCTCAAGATTAGAAACAACTTTTGGGACTCCTTTGATATCATTCTCTTGAAGAACTCGCACTTCATGCTTGAAATTGGCAATCTCCTGATGTGTCAGGGTTGGATTTTTTAGGGTTTTGGCTAAAAATGTTTTTTTAGTATCTCCACTATTAACCCGGCAAATGATACATATTTCATCTTCATAGACTAATTCGCTTACGCTGTACCCAGGTATTAAATTCATCAACTTCGCGTCTTTTGGTAATAAGGATAGACTTGCTCTTCAAATAGCTTATTTAATTTAGCGTCTTTTTTATAAGAAAGTCGTGCGTTCAATTCTTTTTCAATGTCTACTAGATAGCCCATTGGATTTGGTCGTTCGGCAGTTTCGGTGTAGGCATTGTGGAGTGTCATTCCAAATATTGCTTCTTTATGTCCCATTCTACAAATAGGGCCTTGGTGAAGATTCGTAGCGTCAAAAAGCCAAAATTCACACTCGATTTGATCAGGTTTTTGAGCGACTACATAGGTATAAACTGTACAAATAATGTATCCATTTTGTGACCCACTTTGTGACCCTTTTCTTGAAATAAATTGAGGTGACATCCCTACTTGTGTATGCTTGAAAATATAACTGTCTTCAATTTGCATGCTATCACTATTCACACGAATTAGGTTGCTTGGCTTTCCTTCTTTAGTAATCTGATCGAAAAGTTCGATGGACATCACTCGATGCTCATAGTTCCGATACATTTTATGAATAAATTCTGTAAGTGCTTCCGGGAAAAGCCCACTACACATCCAATAAATATCCTCAATCTTATCTGGCAAAGCCTTTACGGTGGTCTGATCTCTATATGCGTAAAAGCTCAAATTAAATGTGTTAGGGATAGATTCAGGGCCTTTTGAGTGAGGGTCGGTATTTCCAAAACTCATTAGATTGGTAGATCGATTGGGGTTCCCAGTAGTTGGATCAATCTCCACTTTTTCGATTCTACTCACATCCATTTGACCTACGGCGATCATTCCGAGAAGATCCTCTGGTATGGGTGTTTTTCCAAACCCAGTCAATTTTTGCCATAAATTATACTTTTTGCCGGTATACATTTTATCATACGGGCGAAGCCACTCAGCAAGGCATGCAGCATTGTTGTGGGCAAGATGCATGGTGATCAGACCTTTTTCTTCCCTGTAATTTGTCAGGAAGTGAAGCGTCTCAAAAGGCAGTTCTGTGGCTGTAGCCAATACATCTGGGATTTGGGGATTCGGAGTTTTTGAAAGCGCTTCTTCTATTGCTTTTCGTTCGACAAAGTAAAACTGAGCGTTTGGCACCATCGGAGCAGTCATTAGCCATCGTAAGCTTTTCTCAAATAATCGGGACAGAAAATTGTCTGCTTTTCGAAAAGGTCTAAGACTATTTATAATCTGGTCAGGGGTGAATTTGAATGAAGCGTCTAACAGAATGACATGGTTTTCTGTAACCGAAATTTGATGGAGCGTCTGTTTTATGACTACGTTCTTCCCGTTTTTTAGAATTAGGTTGACTTTTTTAAACTTGCCTTTTCCATCCCAAGTGAAAATTTGGGTAAATCGTCTAATATTTTTTCCCGTCGTAAACGAACTAATTAAATTTGTTAAAGAGAGAACTACACCAAAAAAAATCAAAATAATGGCTTTTGGCAGTTCAATTAGAATCAGTAACAGCAAGTCCTTAAGGGACTCAATTTTTGAATTGATGACACCGATATTTTTGATAGTATCTGTAAAAGCTCTACCATAGTTTACTCCAAAAAATTCATCAGTCTTTGGGTCAAAAACAGGGTGAGCAGTGGCCATAATTAGCGGGAAGGGCTGAACACCAAATGTTCTTCCAAAGAGTTTTTTCCCAGCTCCCATCATCGCCTCCCATTCTTCAAGTTCTCCGATTGGTGTGATAGTTTCTAAAGATTTCGGATCACAGATGTAGGGTCTACCGTCATCAGTGCATACAACTATTCTAGGGTTGGGCTCTCCTTTGAATTGAATTGGGGTGATTGCAGTATTCAATCTATTGCGCATTCCCATTATGAAACTCATCCTCCCAAGTCCGAAATCACTAAAATGGAATTTGTAGAACGGATTTTTTTTCTTTTGTCCGGAAGAATCAAACTGGTATTTCTGATAAGTTGCTTCATCTATCAAAAAACTCTCTGACTTACTGAATTTGAAGGTGAAAAAGACTTTTTCAATTCGGCTAAAATCAAGCTTAAGAATCATTCCATCTCCGCCAAGTACTGCAGCATCGGCTTTGGTTATTTCTCCATCCTCACAATCTCCCGCGGGGACCATAAAATATGCCTGACCACTAATGTCTGAGGGGATTTTCCCTTCTAGGACTTCGAGTTCTAAATCACTTATTTCTTTACGACGCGTTCGCATCAGGGACCTGGGTAATTTATAGTTCATCTGTTCAAAGCTAAAAATGATTGAAGACCGTGGTTGACAGAAAATAATTCCAGAAGAGGGTTTCTGGACTTAGGAAAATCCAATTCTAGGGTATCTCTAAAAGGAAATTAGGGATATTATTGGGGAATAAAAAAAAATTCTAAGCGATTGAATCAAATAACTTTACTTAAAAAAATTCTAAATAGGAAGATGTTTAATTGTACTATTCTTAGTTTAAATAAAAAAAGCTCGACGATTAGTCGAGCTTTTAATGTGTATGCTTAATTCTTTTTTTTTCGAGTTTCAGGCCTCTGACTTTAAACTTCCAGTCCTTTGTCTCGCATCTTTTTAAATTCGTCAAACCTTCTGAAGATGGCAACTGAGAATCCAATCAGCATAATGATCGTACCCACCCAGAGTACATTGATATATGGCTTGACTATGGCTTTCATGACCACATAATCTTTTTGATATTGATTTACCTTGAATACAAATTTATTGTCTTCTGGAAGGATATTCTCCAAACTGATTTTTAACCCAAGTTCGGAGTCAATCACAGGTATTTTACCTACTTGATTATTTCGGATGATGAAAGTCGGCTCTAGTAATTTTTCCACATCATAATCCAATATTCGAAGCTTTGCCTTCACTGCGACATCTCCTTCCTGCAAGACATAACCATCGATTTCTTTGAGAACCTCTGCTCCATCGAAATAAGTAACAAAGTCTGCGACATGGAATTGATCTCCGGGTGCAGCCTCGTAGATTTCATCTTCTTTCCAGTCTGGATCAGAATGATCATTCATTGCTGCCACATAGGTATAGAGATCTTCATCGAAGTAGATTTTAGAATCTGGCGATGAAATCAATCCTCCCATTCCTTCATTGAATTGGGACATAGGATTCAGTGAGAATTTCAAAGTCTCATTTTGGTAGTATTCGACATTGAAATAGTCATTCTCTTCAAGTACCAAATTGACCATATCACCTTTTTTGAAATAGTCTTTGTAATCGGCTAAGGCAATAGCTTCATTGACATTGTCAGTAGATTCCAAGAGTTTAGCAGGAACATATTCCGGGATACCTACCACTTTTTTCTTACGTCCTCGGTAGATTACCGTATAGTCTTTCATCTGCGTGGGCTTATTGATCCATAGCAGCACATGCTCCTTGTTCAGCTCGTCCTCCCAGCTATTTGAGTAGGTCAAACCTGACATGTTGATCGAAATGACATCCGAATAGCCAGAGCTAAACATGATGCCGATCAATACCATTCCTAAACCGATATGCGCTAATGACCCTCCAGCAAGTTTGAAAGTGGCTTTCCTTAATAACCTAAAAAGAATAACCGAATTGGCAGTAATGGTGAATGTTCCTGCAAGCACTACGATGATGTATTGCCAATCATAAACTTTTGTAAGCACGATGATCCCTGCTGAGATCAAGACTGAAATAATGTATGGAGTCACTAAGGCATCTTTCAGCGCTTTTGCATCAATTTTTTGCCACCAGAAGAATTGGCCAACGGCTGTCAATAGCGCTAAGACTACTGCAAACCACAATTGGAATTTGGTGTAGAATTCTATTTGATCCGCAGGAGGAGCCATGTTAGAGATTCCTCCAAAGCCTTCTACGATGGCATTCCAGACTGGAATTGAGGTGGGTAAGATTACCTGAAAAGCCATCAATCCTAATGTCGTAGCACCTATGAAAATCCAAAATTCACGGGAATAGACGGAGGCTTCTTTGTCCGAAGTTGGGATATGCTTCCATGCCCTTGCGGAAAGGAAAATAGCAATGACTGCGAAGAAAAGCATATAGATCAGCAATTGCCCAGAAAGGCCCAAATCTGTAAATGAATGGACTGAAGAATCGCCTAAGACTCCAGATCGAACCAAGAAAGTCGCATAAAGCACCAAAATGAAAGACAAAATCACTAAGACGATTGAGGTCTTCAGCGCGGTTGCACTTTTCTTAAAGGTAATCATCGTATGGATGGCGGCTACCATGATCAGCCAAGGGACATAGACTGCGTTTTCTACCGGATCCCAATTCCAATATCCTCCAAAATTCAAAGTCACATAGGCCCAATAAGCACCCATGATGATTCCCATACCAAGAATCATAGCGGAGAAAATGGCCCAAGGCAAAGCTGGACGAATCCACTCGGAATAGCGCTTGGTTACCAATCCGCCCATCAAAAATGCGAAAGGGACCAGAGTCGAAGCATAGCCTAAGAATAGTGTAGGCGGATGGATTACCATCCAAATATTTTGAAGCAGCGGATTCAAACCTGTACCATCTTCTGGCACGAAATCCGGATTCATTTGGAAGATAGGGGCTTGGGTTGCGTCGCGAAGAAGGATAAATGGCGAACTTCCGATTTTCAAATCTCCGATTACCACACCTAGAATCATCGATACTAGGAAGGCTTGTACCAAGGCAAAAACAATCATCACCGGAGCTTCCCAGACCTTGTTTACACGAATAAGGATTGCGCCCAGAACCACATTCCAGAAAATCCAAAGGATAAATGCCCCTTCCTGACCTTCCCAAAAACTGGAGATCATGTAGTGAACGGGCAAGGCTTTGCTCGAATGCGAATAGGCATAGAAGTATTCGAAGCGGTGATTGTAAATGATTTCAAAAAGCGAAAAAGCAATCAGCGTCGCCGAAATACCATGAACAGCAAAACTGATCCGGCTAAATCGCCGCCAACCCGCCTTTTCAAGTTCGTTAGCTTTGAAATAATTATAATATGCGTAGGCCGTAACAATTGCGCTTACGAAAGCTACAATGGTCATCAGATGGCCAAGATTTCCTACAAAGTTATTGATCATGATTTATTGAATTCTGCTGCTCTTACTCACATTCCTGCCGCCTGCACTTCAGTCTCCTGATACTTGGATGGACATTTCATCAGGATTTTATCTGCTATGAAAATCTCTTCATTTCTATATGCACCGATCACCACGACAGATTCAGAACGGGTAAAGTCTGCCGGTACGGGCTCATTGTAAAACACTTCTTGCTCGATTCCTTCATTATCAATCAACATGAAGGTGAAAGACACCTTGTCTTCTCGGACATTTAATCCCACGACTTCTCCAGCAGTATCTTTCTTAAGATGCCCAACTACGTGGATGGGTTTATCGTCGCCATCTTTTTTCATTTCTAGGGCTGTGGTGAAGCTTTCATAGCTACTCGCATCTCCTATTGAGGTCATAATTATGACTATAGCGATGGCAATGATTCCCAGTCCGATTATATGTCCTTTTTTCATAGTTTTAATTTAAGAAGGAAGGTTCCTTTCAAGTTTGCTGATCTTCCGATCAATATTGATCAGGTAAACGGTGATACCTGCGAAAATGATTACAATGATTCCAACTAACACGTATATTTTTCCTTCCGATCTCATCACATCCGCCATTTCTACAGTGGAGTTCGAATAATCTGCCGCTGTTACCGGAGTTTTTTCCTGTGCCAAAGCTGAAAGACTAAAAACTAATAAAGCGATTGTTACTAATTTTTTCATAGGTTATGAATTAAGGAAGCGATCTTCCAGGGTTCGTTCGATTCTTCTTGCTCGTACTCTCAATGTGGCGATCCAAGTGCCTAAAAGAGTCCATCCAATAATCGCGGGATAGAAAATCATTCGAAGGTTGGAGTCCAAATCATAGGCATTGAAACCAGGATTTCCACCATTTCCCGGATGAAGACTATCAGTCAATCTAGGTAATACAAAGATCAAAGGTATAAATGCCGCAAAAGCGAAAATGTTATAGATGGCACCGATCCGAGCTCGTTGTTGCGTGTCGGTTAGCGAATTTCTGAGAATTAAGTAGGCGAAATACATCAACAAACCGATGGCAGAGGCATTTTGCTTCGGGTCACCACTCCAATAATCACCCCAAGTGAATTTTGCCCAAAGCATTCCGGTGGTAATTCCCAATACACCGAAAAGAATGGCGGCGTTAGTGAATTCGATAGCCAAATCATCACAAAGAATATCATTAGTTCTGAGGTACTTGATACTGTAATAAACTGCTGCCACGAGCATCAAAATCATACCGAACCACATGGTCACGTGGAAGTGCAAAGCTCGAATCGTCTCATTAAGGATTGGAAGACGAGGAGCGTCCATTAGTAATCCCGCGGCTAAAGTATATAGCAGCAGGGCAATAGCTATTATTTTCCACCAAGATTGGCGCATAGAGTCTTTTTGCTGATTCAAGTCTAAAAATACGGCATAAGTTCCTGAAAAGGGCTGTTTTTCTGAAGTCTTTTGAAGGCATTGATGATAGAGGAATTAGGAAATACGAGATCCCGAGAACTTCACTCATTTAATTCTCAACAAATCGTTCTGGAAAACCATTTTCCAATCTTCCAGTCTTTCAGTTTTGCAACTTTGCAATCCCAAATATTGACCATCGATTAATGAATTTTGAATGGTGAAGTTTTAAGATCTCCACAAATACGGAAACAATATATACCCCGTCACCGCTACAATTGCATTGATCGCTGCCAATGCTAAAAGCTTATCTGTACTCACACTCCAGTCCAAACCGTCTAATGCATTTTTGGAAATCCGAATCGCCATTAAAAGTATAGGGATGATGACAGGGAAGCTCAAGATTGCCATTAAGGTGGCATTATTTCCGGCTTTGGATGCAATCCCACTGACCATGGTCAAGCTAGCGGAAAAGCCGATTGATCCCAAAATGAGATTGAGTAAAAACAAACCTTGATCCTGAACTGGATTTCCCAAAATCACAGAAAAAACAGCATAGCCCAACAAAGCCAAAACCAAAGTCAGCCCAGTGTTGTAAATCATTTTGGAAAGAATAATGGCTTCCGGTGAGGCAATCATGTAATAGTAGAGTTGCCGGCCTTGATGCTCTTGGATAAAGCTTTTGGCTACCGCATTCACAGCCGAAAAAAGTATAATAATCCAATACAAGGCATTCCAAGAATTGATGGAAAGATTACCTGATTTTGCTCCTACGCTCAAATAAGTTATAAATACCGCAGATACCACGTAGAGTAGAATCCCATTCAGTGCATACTTCTGCCGCCATTCAAGTCGGAGTTCCTTTTGGATGAGAACGGAGATTTCTTTAAGCATAGCCAAAGATAGGAATTTATGATTTTTGATTTCAGATGTAAGATTTAAATCAAAAATTTCAAATCCTATATCACACATCGGATTCTGTCATCTTGTCACTTTTTTCGAAATGGAACAACCCTTGCAATTGGGCTTGGTACAAAATGAAATTTTAACACAAACTAATTCATAGCCATGCAGGAAAAAGGTACCATCTCGATCCATACCGAGAATATTTTCCCGATTATCAAGAAGTTCCTTTACTCAGACAATGAGATTTTTCTTAGGGAACTTGTAGCGAACGCTGTTGATGCGACGCAAAAAATCAAACGACTTGCGACATTAGGTCAGTACACAGGAGAACTTGGAGACACGACTGTCGAAGTAAGCTTTGATGAAAAAAAGAAAACCATCACTATTTCCGACAAAGGGCTAGGAATGACTGCCGAGGAGATCAAGAAGTACATCAATCAGGTGGCTTTCTCCGGCGCAGAAGAGTTTGTAGAGAAATTCAAAGATGCTAAAGATGCCAATGAGATCATTGGTAAGTTTGGTTTGGGTTTCTATTCCGCATTCATGGTGGCAGACAAAGTGGAGATCAACACCCTTTCCTACCAAGAAGGCGCTGAGGCAGCTAAGTGGACTTGTGATGGCTCGACTAGCTTCGAGATCTCAAAAGGAAAGCGCAAAACTCGAGGAACTGATATCATTTTGCATGTCAACAAAGACTCAGAAGAGTTTATCGACAAGTGGAAGCTTCAAGGGATTTTAGATAAATATGCCAAATTCCTGCCTGTGCCGATCAAGTTTGGTACCAAGACCGAATCTGAAGAAGATGGAGTGGACGATAAAGGGGAGAAGAAATGGAAGTCAGTTGAGATCGATAACATCATCAATACTACTGCACCTATCTGGACCAAATCTCCAAGTGATCTGACGGATGAGGACTACCTCAAATTCTACAAGGAGCTCTATCCGATGTCGGAAGATCCGCTTTTCTGGATTCACTTGAATGTGGATTATCCATTCAACTTGACGGGAGTGTTGTATTTCCCGAAAGTGAAAAACGAATTCGAGCTTCAGCGAAATAAGATCAAGTTGTATAGCCGTCAAGTATTCATTACTGATGAGGTAAAAGATATCGTTCCTGAATTTTTGATGCTGCTACATGGCGTGATAGATTCACCGGATATTCCATTGAACGTGTCGCGAAGTTTCCTTCAGGCGGATTCAAGTGTGAAGAAAATCAATAGCTACATCACCAAAAAGGTGGCGGACAAGCTAGCTGAACTTTTCAAAAAAGATCGGAAGGCTTATGAATCCAAGTGGAATGACATCGGTCTATTTGTGAAATACGGAATGATCTCAGAAGAGAAATTCTACGAAAAAGGGAAGGACTTTGCCTTATTGAAAAATACAAATGGAGAGTTTTTCACCATCGAAGAATATCAAAGCAAGGTAAAACCTGTACAAACTGACAAGAACGAGCAGACTATTTTCCTCTATGCAACGGATTTGAATAAGCAGGACGGGTTTATCCAGTCTGCCAACAAAAAGGATTACGATGTCTTGGTAATGGATTCGCCGATCGATAGTCATTTTATTCAGAATCTGGAGAGCAAGTTGGAGAAAACACAGCTTAAGCGTGTGGATGCTGATGTGGCGGAGAAGCTGATTCAGAAAGAAGATTCTTATGCAAATCTGCTTACCGAAGAGCAAAGCAAAACGGTAAAAGAAATTTTCGACAAGGCAATCGATAATAAGACTTATACCGTCGAAATAGAAGGACTGAGTCCTGAAGAGATGCCGGTGACGATCACAATGGAGGAGTTTATGCGCAGAATGAAGGAAATGGCGCAGACAGGCGGTGGGGCGATGAGCTTCTATGGATCACTACCAGATGCATACAAAGTAGCCATCAACGGAAATCACCCAATGATCGATAAAATCCTAAAAGCAGAAAGCGAAGAAGAGAAGACCAGATTGGCCAAGCAGTCGTTTGACTTAGCTTTACTTTCTCAAGGTTTGCTGACTGGAAAGGACTTGACCGCCTTCGTCAAGCGAAGTGTGGAAATGCTGTAATTGAATCAACCCTTGAGGTGTCATCTCGAAAGAGGAACGACTGAGAGATCTCCTCGAGGGTTTTAATTCAATTTATACTAAACCTTCGAGGTCTGAAAAGAGACCTCAAAGGTTATCCAAAAATCCCCGATACCCTCGGGGATTTTTTTGTTTTATGCCAATTAACCTCATGATTACGCTGTTCATAGGTAAAAACCTATATAATAGTAATATATTGAACAATAGGGGGTTAGATTTTGTGTTTTATTGAAAACTAAAAATAAAATCATTGAAAATCAATAAGTTAACTAAGTCTTCTAAAAAATCTCAACCAAAAGTTTGGTTTTACAAAATCGAGGAGGTATGTTTAGTTTAAGTTTTTAGTGCTGAGGACTTTTAAATTTATTTGTTTAACTATATAAAATCTTATAGAGGTGTCCGCTTAACATCATATCATATTTGAGATATACATTTTATCTGC
>JAFMBQ010000436.1 GCA_017858365.1 Algoriphagus sp.
TGACAAGCCATTGCAAGTTCACATCCGCCTCCAAGCGTATAGCCATTGGTTACAGCAATGACCGGCTTATGGCAGTTTTCTATTATCGAAAAAATATCCTGGCCATTTTCAGCAAACTTCCGGGCATTCACTTCATTTAGACTTGCGATTTCACTGATGTCAGCACCAGCAACGAAAGCCTTTTCTCCTGCACCCGTGATAATGGCAGCTTTGATCGATTTATTATCTACTATTTCTTCGAAAATGATTCTTAAATCCTCTAGGGTGTCAAAATTTAAGGCATTCATCTTGTCTTCACGATTGACGGTCAAGTACAATACGCCGTTTTTTTCTTCAGTGAGAATGTTTTTCAAATCAGTCATAGTCAGAAAGGTGTTGTTAAACAAATATACAAGCAGACATATCATTCACAAATTCACAAGTTCAGAATTTGATTGTGATGGATGGGGAAAAGTAATCCTAAAACCAATTTTTATAGTAATCATAAGCGGATTATTGGCCATTTTCCAGTTCCTATCTCCTCATTTTTATTTACTTTTGCAGAATAAAATTTAACTATATTCTTTATTACATATGTCTTCCAAAAGAAAAATAACTGTCGCTTATGGTGATGGCATCGGGCCAGAAATCATGAAAGCAACACTAAATATCCTTGAAGCTGCTGGAGCTCAACTCGAATATGATGTGATTGAAATCGGTGAGCAAGTTTACCTCAAGGGGATCAGCTCAGGAATGGAGCCAAAGTCATTTGACTCACTTCGGGAGACTAAAGTATTTTTGAAATCACCAATCACTACCCCACAAGGTGGAGGATTTAAGTCGCTGAATGTAACCACTCGAAAGTCTTTTGGACTATTCGCAAACGTACGTCCTTGCAGAGCTTTCTCACCATTTGTAAGAACCCATTTTCCGAAGACTGATTTAGTTATTATTCGCGAAAATGAGGAAGACCTTTACGCTGGGATTGAACACAGACAAACTCAGGAAGTCTATCAAACTTTAAAATTGATCTCTGAACCAGGTTCTGAGAAAATCATCAGATATGCTTTTGAGTATGCCAAGAAAAATGGCCGAAAGAAAGTGACTTGTATGACTAAAGACAACATCATGAAATTGGGTGATGGCCTTTTTCACAAGAAATTTGATGAGATAGCTAAAGAATATCCTGAAATCAAAAATGATCATAAGATCATTGATATAGGAACTGCACTAGTTGCAGACAGCCCGGAGATTTTTGATGTGATCGTTACACTTAATCTTTACGGAGACATTATTTCTGACGTTGCGGCACAGGTGACAGGTTCTGTTGGTCTTGGTGGATCAGCAAATGTAGGAGAAGAAGTAGCCATGTTCGAGGCGATTCATGGTTCTGCCCCTGATATTTCAGGAATGGGAATCGCTAACCCTTCCGGACTTTTGAATGGTGCAATTATGATGTTGGTTCATATTGGTATGCCGGAAATGGCTGAGAAAATCGCCAATGCTTGGATGAGAACGTTGGAAGATGGAATTCATACCGGAGATATTTATCAGGAAGGACTTTCAACCAAGAAAGCAGGAACTCAGGAATTTGCCCAGGCGGTAATCGAACGGTTAGGACAAAAGCCGATTAAGATGATTCCTGTAGAGTACGATAAGGAGGACACCGAACCAATGGTGATCAAACTCAAGCCTCAGATAAAACAAAAGAAAGAATTGATTGGTGTTGATGTATTCATCGATTGGGATGAGGACAAAAGAGATTTCAATGTAATCGGTGAGCGTCTTAGAAAGGCAAATGCAAACGGTTTACAATTGCAATTAATCACAAACAGAGGTGTCAAAGTATTTCCAGAAGGAATGAGAGAGACTTTCTGCACAGATCATTGGAGATGCCGATTCAAAACTGCTGATCAAGGGGTGATCACTCATGACACTGTTCTTGAACTTTTGAAGCAGATTCAAGGCTTGGGCTTTGATTTTATCAAAACTGAGCATCTCTACACTTTTGATGGAGTGAGAGGTTATTCACTCGCTCAAGGAGAGTAAAAAATCAAGTAAGATTTAAGAAGTTAGATTTAAGAGGGCCGAAGGAGCTGAAAAATTCAGAGACTTCGGTCTTTTTTTCTTAGTGAAACAATCCATTCCCTTTCACATAAACTTAGAATCCTTTTCCTTAATTTTTCAATCTCTAGGATCTCCAATTATCTTGTGATCAAATTATGTCAAAGCGCGTCCTCATTATTACTTATTATTGGCCACCAAGTGGAGGTTCGGGGGTACAGCGCTGGTTGAAATTTGCAAAATACCTGCCTGAAACTGGTTGGGAGCCAGTGATCTTCACGCCTGAAAATCCGGATTTTGACTTAAAGGATGAGTCGCTTTTAAAACAAATCCCCAAGAATCTAGAGGTTTTGAAATTTCCAATTTGGGAACCTTATCAGCTTTTGAATAAAATCAGAGGAAAAAAGGAAACTCATCCTGGAAGGTTGTTGGAGCAAAAGGAAAAAAGCTGGCTGGAGCGTGCGGCCATCTGGGCAAGAGCTAATCTTTTGGTGCCTGATCCTCGGATTTTTTGGGTGAAACCTTCGGTAAAGTTTTTAAGTGATTTGGTCGAAAAGGGTCATTTTGATGCCATCATTACCACCGGGCCACCTCATTCCATGCATTTAATAGGTTTGGAATTAAAGCGAAAGACGGGAATCCGTTGGATTGCTGACTTTCGGGATCCCTGGTCAGGATGGGAGTTTTTGGATACGCTACCCATGAGTAGCAGCGTGCGCAAAAAGCATTTAGCTCTGGAGAAAAGTGTACTAAGCGAAGCTGATGAAGTAATCACCATTTCACCCACCTTCCAAGACGATCTTTCCAAATTGGGGAATCGAGACATCCGATTATTGACTAATGGCTTTGATTCGGATGATTTACCTGCAGGTTTCAAGCGGAAAGCAAAGAAATCAGGGGAGTTACATTTGGTCTATACCGGAATTATTGATTCGATTCGAAACCCGATTCCGCTTCTGAAAGCCATGAAGGAGGAATTTGAAACCACATCTGATCAGGTGAAAATGACTTTCGTAGGTCGTGTCAGTGATTCTGTGAAATCCTTTGTTCAAGAGGATTCATGGCTATCAAAATCTGTGGATTTTGCTGGATATGTGAGTCACGGTGAAGTTTTTGATTTCTATGAAAAAGCTGATGCGCTTGTTTTGATTCTGACTGATACCAAAAATGCAAAGGGAAATATCCCGGGAAAAGTATTTGAATACCTTGCAACGGGTCTCCCGATTTTGGCACTGGGTGATCCTGCTGGTGATACAGCTAAAATTCTAAGCGAAGCTGGGTCTGGAAAAGTTATTTATCATACTGCCCACACAAAAATTCAAATTACGCTACGGGAATTAACTGATCGATCCGAATCCGTAGATTCCATTTCCACGATTGACAGATTTACCCGAAAAAATCTTACGATTCAACTAGCCCAAATTCTTGATGGAAATCCCATTTCTTGACCTTAAAAGTTTTGATACTGACTTAAAAAATAGCCTGCAAACAAAGTTCTCGACCATGCTTGAAGAAGGGGTTTTTTCTGGCGGAAAGGAAGTGGCTGACCTGGAGTCAACGATCAAATCAAAACTGGAGTCTAACTATGCAATTGCGGTTGCCAATGGAACCGATGCGATTGAAATTGCGCTGAGGGCATTGCAAATCGGTCCAGGTGATGAAGTTATCGTTCCTGCAATGACTTGGGTTTCTACTGCGGAAGCAGTCATGATGGTAGGCGCAAAGCCTGTTTTTTGGGATACGGATCAGGAAGGGCTTTTAGCTTCTGACTGGGATAGCGCAATTAATTCAAAGACTAAGGCTGTGATTCCTGTTCATCTCTACGGGAAGATGGTAGATATGGAAATCCTAATGCAAAAGTCGAGAGTAAATCAGCTTTTCGTAATTGAAGATGCTGCTCAGGCTTTTGGTTCGGTACAAAATGAAAGAGCTGCTGGGAC
>JAFMBQ010000437.1 GCA_017858365.1 Algoriphagus sp.
CTTATCTTTAGGAATGGGCGGAAAATATTCAAATACATTTGCCATAACAGCTAATCGGACCAAGTAATCTTCCCCCCAACTCAAGACTACCGGATCTTCAGAAAAGCCCAAATCGCCTTTTTCATTTCCATCAAAATATACATCCAATAAGCCTCGCTGATTGGGAAAGATGAGTTGATCGCGTTGGGTTACCTGGATAAATGCCGGACCTGCTACTGTCAGACTTTGTGCATTGATCGGGGCTGCCCCAAAGTTGAAAATTTCTACCTGCTTCAACTTAGGCTCATTCGTTAATACCTTGCCCATATTGACTTTATTCAATCGGAAGCCTAGGTTTCCTTCAATTTGCTGGTAGGCAGCTTCAGGCTTTTCAGGAAAAGGAACCGCAGTTCCTTCTATATATAAGGTGTCTTGACTGTTCATAAGATTTCCCTTGACAATAATCATTCGTGAGAAATAACCAGCGCCTGAACTTGGGTCAAAAGAAATAGCCACCTTACCACTTTCCCCAACAGCCAGGGTATCTTGATTGTAACTAACTGTTGAACAGCCACAATCAGTCACCACTAGCTCAATGAAAAAAAGTGAATCTTGCGTGTGCGTAAATTCAAATTCCGCGATTTTAGGCCCTTCCTCTTCCAATACGGTCCCCAAATCGATCTTATTAACTTTCCAAATCAATCGAGGAATCACAGCCTCCTGAGCCTGAATAACTTGAGGAGCTCCAATCAACAGGATCAAGCCGAATAAGATTTTTTGTACACGAATCATGTCAGCAAATAACGGATAATTTCAAAGTTTAATAGGTTGATTTACTTATTTTGCAGCAAAATTAGACCAATGGCAAGAGTATTAACAGGTATTCAGAGTAGTGGAAGACCGCATTTGGGAAATATCCTCGGCGCGATTGTTCCTGCAATTTAATTGATCAAACAAAATAACGAGGAGTCCTATATTTTTATCGCGGATTTTCATTCATTGACAAGTTCAAAGGATAGTGAACTTCGCAAGGAAAATACTCGCGCTGTGGCTGCAGCTTGGTTAGCCTTTGGATTAGATATTGAAAAGACAGTTTTTTACCGCCAATCCCGAAGACCTGAGGTTGCTGAACTAACTTGGTATTTGAGTTGCTTCACCCCTTTCCCGATGCTGGCAAATGCCCATAGCTTCAAGGACAAATCCGAACGGTTGGCCGATGTGAATGCAGGTCTTTTCATCTATCCTGTCTTGATGTCAGCGGATATTTTATTGTATTCGGCGAATCTGGTGCCAGTTGGAAAGGACCAATTGCAACACTTGGAGATGTGTCGAGACATTGCTGCCGCATTTAATCACCAAGTAGGTGAAGAGCTTGTGACTTTACCCGAACCTCGGATTTCTGAGGAAGTGAAGACTATACCAGGTACGGATGGGCAAAAAATGAGTAAATCGTACAATAACTTCATCGACATCTTTCTTCCAGAAAAGGAATTGAAGAAAAATGTAAATAGCATCATAACGGACAGTACTCCACTGGAGGAACCTAAGAATCCAGATGTTTGTAATGTCTTTAAACTCTATAGCTTGATCGCCACTCCTGAGCAGACTGCTCAGATGCGAAAGAATTATCTAGGGGGAAATTATGGGTATGGGCATGCCAAAAAGGAGTTTATGCAGCTGATTTTGGATAAATATGCTACAGAGCGCAAAGCCTTTGATTCTTACATGAGCAATCCGGAAGAAATTGAGCGCAAGCTATCAGCTGGAGAAGAAAAAGCGAAAGCTACTAGTATGGCATTATTACAAAAAGTGAGGACGAAACTAGGCTTTGCTTAAACAAGGTTAAACTCATTATTTTGTTCATCGTGAGACAAATCCAAGCCATAGTCTTGGAATCACAGACTTCAAATAGAATTAAGATTTCACAAAAAAACCCAGCTGGAAACTGGGTTTATATGTAGTTCTTAAGCTATTTATTACCTACTTCTCCAAAGGTCCTTCAGCTGTTTCCCGTTAATCAGCATCACAAATCGAGCTGGATTAGGAATCAAAACGATTCGAACGTCTTGTCTATCAAACTGCTCAGATTCTACAGGAACCCCTTGTTGGCCTTCTACCTCAAAACTCACGATGCCATTGGCATCAGGAAGCATTGGCTTATAATGATTTGCGATATAAGCAGTTGGAAGCAATACATCAGTATCTGACTTCAATTTTTCCTGAACTTTTTCTAAGTGCCCTTCCAGCACATCTTCATAGTTTGCATTGAAATCATCTTCCAAATCATGGAGTTTCTCCTCAAGATCATCATAGTCCTTATGGTTATAATCCATGCCTGCCAATTGATTTCTTTTTTCTACTATTTCCGTCAGCTCTTTGTCCAGCTTGTCCCAATTCATGATTCTTTGTTTTGATTTAAAATACAAAGATGAGTATTCTCGAGTTTTCTGAAGCATTTTTTAGAAGAAATTGACAATTGTTTGATTCTCATCAAGTAATTGCCAGCTCTAATTCCTTCAGATTCGAGTCTTTAGCTCACCAATAAGATCTTTCCATTTCGACCCGGCTTTTCATATGCTTCCAGCGCTTCTTTGAATTGCTCCAAAGGAAATTTAGCCGCAACGTCTACCTGTGAAGTCTCTGCCATCAAGAATCCGAAAACAGCTCCAAATGCGACTTTACGGGCTGCATCATCCATACTTTCCATCCAGGTGGAAAGCCAAAATCCCTCAACAGAGATATTTTTGAAAATCAATAATCCACTATTCAGGGGAATATTTTCTAAACTCAATAATCCAAAAACCATCATTCTACCACCTGCTTTGATGGAGGCTAAAGCCTTAGCTCCAAGCACTCCTCCAACTGCATCAAAAACCACAGATACCCCCTCTCCAGTATGTTCCGTGATCATTTTCTGAAGTTTTTCAGTTTCGGTATTGATGACTAAGTCAGCACCCAATCCTTGTAAATAGCTCTTCTGAGCATCTTGGCGAACCGTGCAGGCAACTTTGATCCCTTTTGCTTTTGCCATCTGAATTGCAAACTTTCCAAATGCAGACGCTCCAGCAGTGATTAATAACCAATCTCCGGCTTTCAAACCACTCTTTTCGATCATGCCATAAGCAGTCATAGGATTTACAAAAGCCTGGCAGGCTACTTCATCCGACATCGCCGCTGGCACAGGGATCACTAGTGCCGCTGGGATGCAAATATATTCTCTCCAAGTCCCAAGTGCCGTAAACATAACACGAGTTCCCACGGGGACTTTTCCAGCTTCATCTGATTTGCTCACCACTCCACTGGCTTCAAAACCTGCACTACTAGGTAGTTTTGGAGTGATACCATACATCCCGCGAATAAACATGATGTCAGATGGGTTGATGTTGCGAGCAGTAACCTTGATTTGGACCTCATGTGCTTTAGGTTCAGGCAGATCGGTCTCTTTCAATGTCAAAACCTCATTTGGCATGCCTACTTGTTCAAAAATTACCTCTTTCATCGGATTGATTGGTTTTAGTTTTTTAGAATTTAATTCTGCTTAAAACTATCAATATATTCTGTTTTTATCCTGCCTCTTTTCTATTTTTTTATATCTTGAGTACTTAATAAAAACCTTCTATTATGGATTTATCTTCAGTTTTTTCACTCGATGGCAAAGTGGCCTTGATCACCGGAGCCAGCAAAGGAATAGGATTTAGTATTGCAGAAATTTTTGCAGCAGCGGGGGCAAAAGTAGTGCTCTGCAGTCGAAAACAAGAGGCAGTTGATGAGATGGCTGAAAAGTTAAAATCAAAAGGCTACGAAGCTACCGGCATTGCCTGCAACGTGGGGAAAATGGATGAACTTCCATTCTTGGTGGAAAAAACCATAGCTACCTATGGCCAGTTGGATATCCTAGTCAATAATGCTGCTTCAAACCCTGTCTTTGGACCAGTGCACGAGACTAGTATTGATGCCTTTGACAAAATCATGGACGTAAACTTAAAGGCTCCTTTCGAGCTT
>JAFMBQ010000036.1 GCA_017858365.1 Algoriphagus sp.
TTATCAACCCAAATGATAAGCAGTTGACGCTAATGGTAACTTCTACTATTTCAGGGGAAGGGAAGACTTTTTGTGCGATGAATCTAGCCTCGGTTTATTCATTGACAGGTAAACGAACCATTTTGGTTGGTTGTGACATGAGGAAACCTAAGATTTTTCAGGATTTTGGAATTCAAAACGACACAGGTCTTTCTACGGTTTTGAGTGGCCAAATCGACGGTTGGAGAACTGCAGTTCATAAAACAGCCTATGATAACTTAGAGATCCTTCCGTCGGGACCAATTCCTCCTAATCCAGCAGAATTACTTTTCACAAAGGGTTTTGAAGAGATGATTGCTCAAATGAAAAAGGAATATGATGTGGTAATCTTAGATACTCCCCCTATAGGACTAGTTAGTGAGACATTAGATTTGATTCCTTATGTTGATCTAACATTATTCGTGTTCAGACAGAATTACTCGCAACGAACCTTCGTAGATGCCCTAAATGGATTAAAAGTCAGTAAAGGAATTAAGAATTTATATGCTGTCTTTAACGGAATAGATGGCACCAAAGTAACCTATGGCTATGGCTATACCTATGGATATGGATATGGATATTATGACGACGATAAAGAAAACAAAAAAAAAATCCTCTAAAACTTAAATATGATTCGTTCCGTTTTTTTTAAAAAGGTTTTGGATGGTTTTTCTTTCAAACGTCGAAGGCGATTTATTTCAATAGTAAATTATTTTAGAACCATTGGAAGGTCTAATGATTTAAGTCTACTTGCTAGGATATTAAAGACCGATAAGTGGGGATATCACTATTATACTGAATTTTACCAATCTCATTTTGAAAAACAAAGAAATAAGCCTACCAAACTGCTTGAAATTGGGGTAGGAGGATATGACCACCCTCAGAAAGGAGCTGGATCTTTGAGAATGTGGAAAAGGTATTTTAGTAAAGGTCAAATCTTCGCCATTGATATTTTTGATAAATCGCAGTTAGAAGAGTCTCGTATAAAGATTTTTAAGGGTAGTCAAAGTGATTTAGATTTTCTCCAAAATGTAGTTAGTCAAACTGGTAAATTGGATGTTATTATTGATGACGGAAGTCATAGAAACCAAGATGTTTTGAATTCTTTCAATTTCTTATTTTCTCATCTAAATGAAGGTGGAATTTATGTGGTTGAGGATACTCAGACTTCTTATTGGCCAGAATATGGTGGAGATAGTGAGAAGTTAGATGAGAAAAGTACTACTATGGGATATTTTAAGTCTCTAGTGGATGGATTGAACCATGAAGAGTTTAAGATTGATTCATATCGTCCCACGTATTGGGATAGAAATATTGAATCAATACATTTTTACCACAACTTAATCTTCATCTATAAAGTAAAATCCTAAATTTTAATTGGGGTATCTAATTTATTCATATGTTCGATAAGCCTGTAATCTTGCTAAGTGCAACTATTAAACCTGATCCATTAATCCATATTGGAAGAATAGATTCTGAAGAAAGAGAAGAAGATTATTATAAAGCTGTTTCCTTTTATCTCAAACGAGGATACCCTGTAGTTTTTGTAGAGAATTCTGATTTTAATTCTGAAAGAATTCAAAACTTATCAAGAAAAAGCCCATACTTCGAGTATATCACTTTCCTTTCTGAGGTTAGCCATTTAGGCAAGGCAAAAGGTGAGTTTGAAATCATTAATTACGCTTTGACCAATTCAAAATTGCTAAGTGAAGTGGATTACGTGATCAAAATAACTGGTAGATATATCATTTCTAACATTGATAGTTTACTCCTGCCAACTAATGCGATAACAAAGGATGTTTACATCAATCCAACAAGAAATTTAAAGTGGGCTGATACTAGATTAATGATGATGAAAAAATCTTTTTATTTTAGTTATTTCCTACCAATGGCAATTAGAAATTTTGATGAAAATAATAAGGTTTTTATGGAAAATATTTTCATGAAAAGTCTTTTAAAATATTTACTAGATGGCGGTGAACTCAATCTCTGGCCAGCTTATCCTGCTTATCAGGGGATAGACGGCACACATAATGAGATAGTTATATTTAGTTTATTCAAGTCTTGGAAGTATAATCTTTACTACCAGATTAAAACCTTTATTTTTAAGCATAGAGCTTAGTCAACCATGAAATTTTTGAATAAAATAATTGATAAGTACTTTCGTCATTTTGGGTTCTTCTATGGGTATGTCGGGCCGAGGCTATTTATCATTATCCTGCTGTCAATTTTAGTTGGATTACTTGATGGATTTGGTTTGGCTTTATTTATTCCAATTTTTGAAATAGCAGCTGATGGGAGTGATTTTCAGTCCTCGGGATCAATGGGTGAGTTGGATTTTTTACTTACTTTTCTGGAGGATCTAGGGTTTTCACTAAGCATGAATTCAGTTATGGTTTTTATGATAGTGCTATTTTTAGTAAAAGCAATCTTTCGATTTATTGATGGTTATTTTAAAATCAAACTTCAAAATGAGTTTGTCAGAAACATTCGCTATCAAATGGTTGATGGACTTAGCGACTTAGAATACAAACAGTTTTTGAAAATGGATTCTGGTAGGATACAAAATACGCTTTCTGCTGAAGCACTTAAATTAACCTATGCCTTTCTCGCATATTTTAATAGCCTTCAACACGCGATTTTGCTTCTAGTCTACATAGGATTAGCCTTTTTGTCAAATTACCAATTTGCTATCTTGGTTTCATTGGGTGGATATTTGTCAAATTTTATATTTCGCTACCTTTTCAAAAACACCGAAAAAGCCTCCATTCATTTGTCAGGTCTCGGGCATTCCTTTCAGTCCTATTTGATCCAAGCAGTCCATAACTTCAAATATTTGAAGGCTACTAATTATTTCAATAACTACAAGAGTAAGTTGAAGAAGGTGGTTGATGAGATTGAAATTAATCAGCGAAAAATTGGAATCTATAGTTCGATAATGAATAGTGCCAGAGAACCAATTATTTTGACAGTTGTGGCAATAATTATTTTGATTCAAGTTGAATTTTTAGGGGGGACATTAGCTTCAATTGTGTTAAGTCTTGTTTTCCTGTATAGAGCGTTAAACTATATTGTAACCTTGCAAGGGAGTTGGCAAGGCTTTATATCTAATATTGGTGGAGTAGTAGCTTCAGTTGAACTAATTAAGGAATTTCGGATCAATAAAGAGATTATCTTTTCATCGAATGAGGAGATTAAAATTGAAAGCTTAAACTTGGAAAAAATATCATTCATTTACCCAAATGGTGCTAAAGTTTTGGAAGATGTTCAGATCAATATGGAGCCACTTAAAACCTATGCCTTTGTAGGAGAAAGTGGATCTGGTAAGACCACTTTGGTAAACCTAATGATTGGATTGGTTCACCCTTCAGAGGGAAGAATTTTAGTGAATGGTAAGGACCGGAAATCCATTGATTTATTGAACTATCGTAAACGATTCGGATACATTACTCAAGAGCCGGTTATTTTTAACGATACTATTTATAATAATGTCACGCTTTGGGCATCAAAATCTCCTGAAAACATTGATCGATTCCAGCATGCAATCCAGTTAGCTAGCATGAATCAATTCATGAATGAGCTTCCTGATCAAGAAGATACTCGACTAGGAGATAATGGTCTATTAGTAAGTGGAGGTCAGAAGCAACGAATTTCCATTGCTCGGGAGCTTTTTAAAGATGTGGATGTGCTGATTTTCGATGAAGCTACTTCTGCATTGGACTCTGAAACTGAGAGACTTATACAAGATAATATAGATATGCTCATGGGCAGGTTCACTATTGTTATTATCGCTCATAGGTTAAGTACGATTAGAAAATCAGATGTAATAACACTGATGAGTAAAGGTAAAGTGGTTCAATCTGGAGATTTTGAAGCCTTACTTTCCTCTAATCCTCAATTTAAGCGGATGGTTGAGCTTCAGGAATTTTGATTTTTAAACAGTGAAAAAGGTTTTAATATCAAATGTAGCCTTGCCCTGCAAAAAGATAGGCAGTTGGACTAACCGTATCACTAAATTTCTGGTAAATAACCCGGGCCAATTTGATTTTATCCTTTCTCCAACAGAAAGTCCTGATTCACAATTTATTTTCTGTAAAAAAAGGAGAGCATCTTTCTCCTTGGTTTCCAAAATATTAAGGAAATCTCCAATACTAGCCAGTTGTATTGATTATTTCCAAGCACTCGATCGACTCAGTAAGACTAAAGATCAGCTACATTTAGTTGTGATTGATGATTTAGCTCTTTTGGAAGGAATAGCAATATGGAAATCAAAAAATCTAAAATCCCACATTCGATTAGATTTTTCTTTTCATGGACATTCATTTATTTTACCAGAAAAATGGGGCTATTTAGTTGATAGGGTCTTTTTTTTAACTCATCTTGGTTACCTAGATACGATAAGGATAAATGAAGTTTTTGTTCCGCAAATTCATGTGGTAGGAAATGGAACTGATAGTAGTTTTTTTTATCCTTTATCAAAAGAAGAAAAAGCCAGAAAGAGATTCGAATTTGGGTATAAAGAGCAAGACAAAGTTCTAGTTTGGGTCTCCAATAATCGACCTAAAAAAGGACTTAATTTATTTTTAGAACTATCGAAAAGGCTCTCTGAAAAATATCCAAACCTGCAAACATTGATTATTGGAGCATCATTACCACAGTTACCTACAGATTCACGGATTAAAGTAGTAGGTAAAATCCCGAACAATGATCTTCCAAAATATCTTCAATTAGGAGATATTTATTGTTTTACTTCACTCTGGAATGAAGGATTTGGACTTACACTTATCGAAGCTGCCAAATCAGGTAATGTGGTAATCGCCTCTCAAAATGGGGGAATTCCTGAAGTAGTAATGGGATTGAACGCATCGTTTTTGGTAAAGTATCCGAATCAACTTTCTGCTTGGGAAGAGTCTTTTGAAGAAGCTTGGGAATTGGCTAAAATCTATGAACCTAATCAAGAGGTTTTAGAGAAATTTCACCCGATTGAAGTTTGGGAAGAAAAGTTCTTACAAGCACTAGCGGACTGAGAATATGTGCGGAATAACAGGTATACTAAAATTAGGAAGTGAAAAATTATCATCGGCAGAGTTGGAGTCAATGAAATTAGCCCTTGACGCACAAGCTCACCGAGGACCCGATGCCAAATGTCTTTGGTCAGATTCCCATGTTGCCTTTGGCCATAATCGCCTTTCAATTATTGATCTTTCTACATCTGCTAATCAGCCTTTTTATCGTGAAGATTTGGGTTTGACCATAGTTTTCAATGGTGAGATTTATAATTATCAGGAATTAAAAGAAGATCTCTTATCCAAGAATTATCATTTTTTGACTAGCTCTGACACTGAAGTGTTGTTAGTGGCATATAAGGAGTATGGTGAAAAACTCACTGAACATCTAAGAGGTATGTTTGTGTTTTTCATTTTCAATCATGAGAACCGAAAGATATTTGCGGCCAGAGACCGATTGGGGGAAAAACCAATTTTCTTTATTCAGACAGCCGATACGTTTTACTTTGCCTCAGAACTAGGTGCTCTGAAGAAACTTTTCCCCAAACAGCTTACCATCAATCAAAATGCGGTGATCGACTTGATGGAGAATATGTATATAAACTTACAGCATACTATATATCAAGAAGTTGAAGTATTTCAACCCGCTCACCAATTGGTAATTGAGAATGGAAAATTAAATTGGGATACTTATTATCATTTCCCCAAGGTTGCTGATTATAAACCTGGATTTGAATCTCTTAAATCTCAGGTAAAAGAAAAATTATTTCAAATTATAGAGAGCGAATTACATGCTGATGTGCCTGTGGCTACTTTTTTATCATCAGGTATTGATTCATCAGTAGTTACTGCGATTTCAAAGGAGATTAAGCCGGATATTTTAGCGATTACGATGTCGACAGTTGAGGCGCATTCTGATGAAGCTTCAGACGCAACAGAATTTGCCAAGAAGCTCGGAATTCATCAGGAAATTATCAAAGTCAACCCAGGTTCTTTGGAGGTTCTTGGGAAGCTTTTGAAAACTATGCAGCCGCTGGCCGATGCTTCGTTGATTCCAACTCACTTAGTAACTGAATCTATTGCCTCTCATACCAAAGTAATGCTTTCTGGTGATGGAGGGGATGAGGTCTTTGGCTCTTACAATAAGCCTAATTTGTTCACTAATTATGGAAAAAATCCACTTCCGATGGGATCTTTGATTTTTAGTGGTTTTTCGTTTTTGAATAGCGACAAGAAAGACAAATACTTAAATGATAAAAATCGATTCAAGCTGAAAGGATGGGATGGTTTTTATTCCAAGAATAATATCTCAAGTGGTTTTGAAAAGATCTTTCGAAATGGAAAACCTCAAAACTTAATTCGCAAAAAAGCATTCGAACTTTTACCGTTTTATGCGGAGAATCCAGAAAAATTATCTTTTGGAGTAGATGCACTTACTCGCTTACCCAGTGATTTCTTGTTGAAAGTTGATTCTGCGGCAATGAGGAGTTCCATTGAAGTTAGAGCACCTTTTCTAGACCATACTTTGGTTGATCTTTCATTTCAATCTGACTTAAACTCATTAATGCCTCATCAACAAGACAAAGAGATCACGAGGGATATTTATAAGGATTTTGCTGGGAAGGCTCATCAAGGGTCGAAAAAAGGATTCTCCATTCCCTATCAAACATATCTCATTGGTTCTTGGGGTGATTTATTGGAGAAATTAGTTCAGGAGGAGGTTTCTTCCGAATATTTCCAATTCAATATTACAGGGATCTTAAATTTGCTTCAAGAGTTTAGATCCTCTCCGGGACAACGAGTTGCTCGAATTTTATTTTCATTACTAGTTCTTGAGATTTGGTTGCGAGTGTTTCATCTGGAACAAGAAATAGATCTAAAAGTTGACTAACCCCCGCAAATGAAACGTATTTGTTTTTTGATCCCCGATGGAATAGGAATTCGGAATTACTTGTATTCAGAAGTAATTTCCATTTTACTAAATCAAGGTCATGAGGTTATTCTTTGGCATAGTTTGGATCCTGAATTAATCCAATTGACCGAGAAGAGACTTGGGGTTAGCTTTGAACAGTATCCATTTGAACATAAGCCTGATGGAATGCGTGTTCAGCTTTTGAGAGAGGCCGCACGATATGCTAGGTTAAAATTGAATGCCCGTTTAAAAACCAACCCCACAATCCTTACAAACTGGACAATTAATGCCAGTTCTAAGAAAGGTTATTTGTTAAGAAAAGGAGCTGAAATTTTAGGAAGTTTTTTGAACTCCTATTCTGCTGTTGCATCAGTTGAGTCTTTGGAATTTAAATTGATCAGATCATCAAAGTCTTTTCAATTGGCTGAAAAGTTTTTAAAAGAAATAAAACCTGATTTGATTTTTTGTACTCATCAGCGCGTGTTTTCTGTTACAAGTGCTATTGAGGCTGCTAAATCGCTAGGGATAAAAACTTCTACAGCAATTTTTTCTTGGGATAATTTACCAAAAGGAAGGCTGCCGTTCCGAACTGATCAATATTTAGTCTGGAGTAATTACATGCTTGAGGAGATGCGTACGTATTATCCTGAAATAAATGAAAATCAAATAAAGGTTACAGGTTCTCCTCAGTTTGATTTTTATTTCCAAAATGGAATTCTACTTGATCGGGAGTTTCTTGCTAAGAAGTATGATTTAGATTCTTCTAAAGCTTGGGTTTGTTTTTCAGGAAGTGATTCTTTGACTTCTCCAAATGATCCTCTATTTCTAAGAGATGTGGCAGAGTCCTTGGCGAATGAGGATAATATACAATTGATTTTTAGACCTGTCCCAGTCGAAAAAGTAGATCGTTTTCTGCCTGTTTTGAAAGATTTTCCAAAAGTTAAATTAATCAAGCCTATCTGGGTCACGGGATCTCACTGGGGAAATTTCTTTCCGCTTTTCGAGGATGTCCAATTATTGGTCAATTTGGCATACCATTGCAAGGTTGTTGTAAATATGGGATCAACAATGGCCTTAGATTTTTCAACCTTTGGAAATATTGGATTATATCTCAGATACGATCACGCGAATGTTTCGACAGAATTTTCAGTCAAGACCATTTTCGAATTTCAACATTTCCGCTCAATGGGAGATTGGAAAGCAGTTGGCTATATTAACTCCCCATCACAAATCGCTTCAATGGTTAACAAAGCTATTGACAAACCGAATGAGGTCGCTCCTGATCGAAAGCTTTGGTTTAATAAAATTGTTGAGCCCAAAACCGATAATACAGCTTCTCTTCATATAGCTGAGGCATTGGACTCACTTTAACTAATAGGATTTCTATTTTCATGCATTTCTGTTACCTCACAAACGAATACCCCAAACCTGGTCACGCACATGGTGGGATTGGAAGTTTTTTGAAAGTAATCTGTCCTGCCTTAGTATATGCAGGGCATCAAGTGTCTGTTATTAATGGCACCTATGGAGCTAGAGAGATTGTAACTAGAGATGGTTTAACTATCATTTATACTCCTTTTTCTAAAAAAAGAGGCATTGCTTGGTTGCATAATTATAATGCTGTAGATAGAGAGTTGAATGACTTACATTTAGTCTCACCAGTAGATGTAGTGGAAGGTTCTGAGTTAAGCTTCGCATTTATTAAGAAAAGAAAAGATATTGCTTTCGTGATTCGAATGCACGGAGGCCATCACTTTTTTGCAGAAGGAGAGCAACGAAAACTTAATAAATGGAGGGGATATCAAGAAAAGAGATCATTTACTAAATCAGATGGGTTTATAGGAGTTTCCCAATATGTGATAAATCACACATGTAAATTTCTTCAGATTGGCAATAGGCCTATTCGCGTGATCATGAATCCAATAAATCTATCACTTTTTTCTGGGGCTCCATTTAATGAGATTGTACAATTTCGGATGGTTTTTGCGGGAACTATAATTGAGAAAAAAGGGATTCGCCAATTGGTTCAAGCTATGGATAAAATAGTTGTTAAATTCCCGCTGGCTGAATTACATGCTTACGGAAGGGATTGGATCGATTCAGAAAGGCATTCCTTCTTAGGAAAGTTGATGGATATTATTCCAGATCACCTCAAGAAACAAATTCATTTTCATGGCTCTGTTGAGCAAATCGATCTGCCAGGGATATTTTCAAAAAGTCACCTCTGCGTTTTTCCTTCACATATAGAAACACTTGGCTTAGTAGCCCCAGAAGCAATGGCGATGCAAAGAGCAGTCGTCTATACACAAATTGGTCCAGGTCCAGAGGTGATCACCCCGGGAGAATCGGGATGGTTATGTGATCCGCATGATCCAAATGATATTGCTTCAAAAATAATAGAAGCATTTTCGGATGAGAAAGAATTGAGAAGACGTGCAGAGATTGGGTTTAAAAAAGTCAGAAAACAGTTTAATATCGACTCCATCTTAGATCAAAATATTAATTTTTACAAAGAAGTTATCGAGGCGAAAGCTCGAAAATGAGATTTTTGATCATTACACATGTACTTCATAAAAAGTTAGGGAAAGACTTTTTTGCTTATGGACCCTATGTGAAAGAAATGAATCTATGGTTTGATCACGTAGAAGAAATTACAGTAGTGGCCCCCCTTACTAATTTACTTTCTCCAGATTCTATCGACCTTCACCTGGAGCACTCCAAAATAAATTTTCATCCAGTCCCTGAGTTTGACTTTATTTCATGGAAAGCGAAGTTTAAGACCCTAATCAGCTTACCGAAAATATTTTATACAGTTATTTCCGAAATTAGAAAAGCTGATCACATCCATTTGAGATGTCCGGGAAATATGGGCCTGGTGGCTTCTTTTGCGCAGATTTTCTTTCCTGCTAAAATTAAATCTGCAAAGTATGCCGGAAACTGGGATCCGCTTTCTCTACAACCTGGAACCTATAGGCTTCAGCAAAAAATTCTTTCCAATGAAATCCTAACTCAAAACATGCAGGTGATGGTTTATGGAGATTGGGGGACAAAGAGCAGGAATTTAGTCAGTTTCTTCACAGCGAGTTATTCAGAAAAAGACCGAGAAGCGATCGAGCCAAGGGTTTTTATGCCTGATCAGCCAATCCAATTGATTTTTGCGGGTAGTCTTCATCCCGCGAAAAACCCGATGATAAGCTGCGAAGTGGCTAATCAACTTAGCCACAAAGGATTGAAAGTTGAGCTTCATTTGTATGGGGAAGGTGTGCAGCGTCAAGAAATTCAGGCATTCATAGAGAATAATAATCTTAAAGAGGCAATATTCCTACATGGTAATGTCAAAGCTGATATACTTAGAGAGGCATATAAGAACGCTCATTTTTTAATTTTTGCTTCAGAAAGTGAGGGTTGGCCTAAAGTCGTAGCCGAATCTATGTTTTGGGCATGTCTTCCGGTGACTACTCCTGTTTCTTGTGTTCCTCAAATGATCGGGAATGGAAGCCGTGGTGAATTAGTGAGTAAGAATAGCCAAGAAATCACAAATCGGGTGTGCGCTTTAATTCAGGATGAATCACTGTATCGAGCGAAGTGTTTGGCGGCAAGAGACTGGTCACAAACTTACACACTAGAAAAATTTGATTCCGAGATTCAAAAATTACTAGCTAAATGAGTAAAAAAGTATTTTTTCAATTAGTTGACACTCTGGCTATGGGAGGCACTGAGCGAATGAGTGTGAATATGGCTAAAGTACTTCATGAGGCAGGTTGGGAAAGTCATTTAATCGTCTCCAGAAATGGAGGAGGATTGGAAGCAGATGTGGCTGATGGAGTTCATATTCATTTTTTAGGTAAGAAATCATTTTACGATTTCAGGGCTTTTTGGAAGTTGATGCGGTTGGTCCAAAAGAAAAAGCCAAATGTTTTTCATGCCCATTCTACTTCTATTTACTGGGTGGTTGCCTTAAAAATATTGGGAGGAAATTTCCTTTCAGTTTGGCATGATCATTTTGGACTAAGCGACCAATTAGATATTTACCCCCGCAAGGATATGATCGTGTTATCCAAATGGATAGACCGGATAGTTACGGTGAATCAAAAGTTGGAAGATTATTGGAAAGGCTTGATTTCTTATAAAGCATCGACTATTCAAACTATTGGAAATTTTCCATTTCTCTCGTTTGTTCCCGTGGATAAATTTCCCACTTTCACTTTTTTGAACTTAGCCAACTTTCGGCCCCAAAAAGATCAACTGAACCTGTTGAAGGCAACACAAATTCTTTCCAGAAAAGGGTTAGAGTTTAGAGTTCTTTTGGTAGGAGAATATATAGATCTATCCTGGAAACGGCAAATTGAACAGGAAATCCAATCAAAAAAGCTTGAAAATTGGGTCAATTTGATGGGGCCTTCTGTAGAAGTATCCAAGCTGCTCGGACAGGCGAATGCCGGAATCCTTAGTTCAGAGTCCGAAGGCTTGCCAGTTGCCTTATTGGAATATGGCCTAGCTGGAATTCCAGTGATTTGCACGGCAGTAGGTGATTGTCCCAAAGTGATATCAAGCAGGGAATTAGGATGGATTGTCCCACCTAAAAATGCTGAATTGCTGGCAAATGCCATGGAGGAATTAATGAAGGATCAGTTCAGCGCGAATCAAATTGGAAAACAGCTTCAGGAAAAAGTAGAAAAGGATTTTGGAAAAAAGGCCTTTTTGTCTTCCTACTTTAACCTGTTGAAAATCTCAGAAAATTGAGTTCATTGAATAAGTTTATTACTCTTTTTCAAAGGAGTACAAATACCAAAAATTTTATTCCGGAGATTGATGGGCTGAGATTTATTGCCATTATTACTGTGGTGATATTTCATTTTCACTTTCTTCTTTTGAAAGAAATTGGACCACAAGTCTCAATGGATGTCCATGAACTCGGAATTACTTCATTAGGATGGTGGCTTGTACGAATGGACCTTGGGGTTAAAGTATTTTTTGGAATAAGTGGGTTTATATTGAGTATTCCTTTTTTGAAGCAATTTTGGTTTCAAGGGAGAAAAGTAATTCTGAAAGAATATTTCACTCGTCGATTAACTCGACTCGAACCTCCCTTTATTGTAGCCATCACAGGCTTTCTATTGGTACACTGGTTAATTTTAGGAGAGGAATTGGGAGGCTTATTGCCTCATTTTGCAGCCACCTTGTTATATGTTCATACACTCGTGTACAATGCCTATTCTATCATCCTTCCGGTGACATGGAGTCTTGAGACTGAAGTACAATTTTATATTGCTATTCCCTTTTTAGCAATACTTATTTTAGGTTATAAAGATAGAAGGATTAGTCTTGGACTTGGGATTTTGCTCTTATTATCCTCTATTTTATTCAGAGGATTCCTTCTTCGGGAAGGGATTTATGGAATGATGGCGTCTTTACCTGGATTTTTAAGTTATTTCCTAGTAGGTATCTTTTTCGCTTATTTATTTCTTACCAAAGAAAAATGGCTTAGGCGAAAAAATTTATGGTGGGATTTTATTGGCCTCTTGGCATTTGTTGGAATGTTTTGGTTTTATAAACCTCAGGAAGACTTTACAAAGCAATTATTCTTTAATCTATCCATTTTTATTCTTTTCTGTAGCGCTTTCAAAGGAGTTTGGATTAATGCTTTTTTGATCTCACCTGTTGTTTATCTGATAGGAGGGATGTGCTACACCATATATCTGCTTCATTTGCCATTATTCGGTTTGTTTGTAAGGTTTTCAGACAACTTCATTTTAGGGGATAGTTATTTTGCGAATTTGTGCTTGCAGTTTGCATTTGGTTTTACATTGTTGATGGTTATCTCAGCTATGTTTTATGTAGTAATTGAAAAGCCTTGTATGGATAAAAATTGGCATCTCAATTTGGGGAGAAGGTTGGGGTTAATACAGCAAGAAAAGCTTTAATTTAGTGAGTTCAAATGAATATAATTAACAAGAAAAACACTTGATCAAGTTACTACTCACCTCGAAATCAATGGTCTTTTGGATAATTGTCCATATCCTGCTTGGTTTTGTTTCCCTTATCAGTCCATTACCATTGATTGTTTGGTTTTACGTAGCTCTTTTTTCCTCATTTGTTGTGGTTTCGAGGTCTAATACGCCTCCTTCAGTTTATATATCCTTCATGGTTTATATGATTTCTTTTGAAATTATATCCAGAATGGCCCAAACGTCTCCCTATATACCCTACGAGATGGGTAAATATCTGTTCTTTATCTTCTTAGTAATAGGGGTTATTAAGTACAAGACTACTTCTTGGCCACCATTTATCATGGCCTTGTGTCTCTTGCCCGCTGTCCTTTTTGACCTTTCAGGTCAAGTGAGCTTCTTGGACATGATCTTCAATTTTTTAGGTCCATTGAATGTTGCTTTGGCGATGCTTTTTTTCTACGGAAAGCGAATTTCTCTTAAAATGCTTTTGGAGACTTTTAAGCTTTTAATTTACCCAATGGTGAGTGTTTTAGCATTTGCTTTATTCAAAGCACCTGATTTGGTAGAAGTTGATTTTTCACTTGGTGCGAATAGTATTACCAGTGGTGGATTTGGTTCCAATCAAGTCTCCACTGGACTTGGTTTAGCTACATTTATTGTTTTCATTTTCTGGATCAATAGGTGGAAATTGACTGGTTTCAGAATATTGGATACCGGTCTTTTGGTGTTTTTTACGCTTCAAGGGTTACTGACTTTCTCAAGAGGCGGGATGGTAACCGGATTTCTGGGAATATTTTTAATCTTATTTTTCTTAAGATCAGCTACTAGTCAACAGGTGAAAAGATTTGGTTTAGTACGAATCGGGAAATATTTAATCCCTGCCTTTTTAGTAATTATGGGCACTTTCTTTCTTGTCAATCGCTTGACTGATGGGATGTTGTTGCTTCGATACCAAGGAGAGACACAAGGGACAATAGCTGGTAACAAACAGAGATCACTCAATAGTATTACTTCTGGAAGATTTGATATTCTTATGGGTGATTTGGATCTTTGGCTCGATCATCCGGTTTTTGGTGTTGGAGCGGGAACATCAAAATACCTTCGAGAGCGAATGAATGGGATAGTTGCCCATGTTGAACTTAGTCGTTTATTGGCAGAGCATGGCTTATTAGGACTCATCTACTTTATTATTCTGATGTATTTTGGGTTTAAGATTGTAAGATCACATCCCAATCCCGCAGTTTTAGGGATATTAATAGCCCTTTTTTCAGTTGGTGTTTTCACGAGTTTCCACGCAGCCATGAGGACTTTTGTTTCTCCCTTGATGATTGGTTTAAGTATGCTGACGATTAAAGATGCAAGAGGAAAGAAATTGACTAAAGCGAAAGATTCCCCTGTACAACTAGTTAATCAAACACCAATTAAAATTTGACCTTTTGAAGTTGAAATCCACTTGAAAATCTTAGTTTTTTATCAATATTTTGGAACTCCCAAGGGAGGTTGGAGTACCAGATATTATGAGTTTACTCGTCGGTGGGTACAAGAAGGGCATGAAGTAAAAGTGGTGACCTCTCCATACTATAAGTCAGATATAAAGGCAGATGGTTTTATTTCTCGCCAATGGGTCGAAGGAGTAGAATTGATAGTCATCGACTCCCCAGATTCCAATAAAGCTCCCTTTTTAAAACGTGCTTGGAATGCACTGCGATTTGCAATTGTATCCATATATTTTGCGTTCACTGAATCTCATGATATTGTATTGTCCAGTTCTGGCCCGATTACTACTGCACTACCAGGCTTGATTTCTAAATGGTTCCGGAAAAAGCCATTCGTCTTTGAGGTTAGAGACCTTTGGCCAAGAGGTGGAATAGAAATGGGTAAATTAGCTAATCCTGCGATTCGTACTATAGCATTGGCTTTTGAAAGATTAATCTATAGACACGCTGACCTCGTTGTAGCCTGTTCTAAGGGAATGGAATCAGGGGTTTTAGAAATTGATTCTAAAGCGAACACCTTGGTAATCCCTAATTCATCTGATATTGATTTATTTGGAGTTCAATCAGAATTGCCAACGTTTCCTGATGGGTTTAACCCAAAACTGGCAGTTTTTTTATATGCAGGTTCTTTGGGAGAAATGGATGACTGCTCACAGATTATTGCGGGTATGAATCTTCTCCAAGACGATGTTCATGTTTCTATGGTTTTTATTGGGGATGGCACTGAGCGGAGTCTTTTGGAGGAAAAGGCTAAACTCTTGCCGTCAAATGTAAGCTGCTATTTTCTAGGCTTGATCCCAAAAACTGAGGTAGTTAAATGGTTTGGCATTGCCCGGGCAAGTTTTGTGACGTTTCAAGATCTCCCGGTCCTGCATACCAATTCACCAAATAAAATGTTTGATTCATTTGCTGCAGGCGTACCTATCATTCAATCTACCAAAGGCTGGATTAAGAACTTGGTTGATTCAGAAAACTGTGGGATCAATGTAGATCCTGCTTTAGCCCAGAGCTTTGCAAATGCGATCCAACTTTTGGCCGCTGATCAGGTTCTCGCAAGAAGCATGGGAGATTCTTCCAAAAGACTGGCAGAAACTGACTTTAACAGAAATTTATTATCGGAGCTGTATTTGAAAAACCTTAAAGAAATCAACAATTGAGAACTTTACTCACTGGAGCTTCAGGTTTTTTAGGGAATTATATCCGAAAAAGTTTTGGGAATGATTTGATAACCCTAGGAAGAGGGTCAGAGAATCAGATTCAAAATGATCTTGCTAATGAGGTTCCAAAATTGTCGCAATTTGATATGGTCATTCACAGTGCCGGTCTGGCACATCGAATTCCTAAAAATCCAGAAGAAGAACGGAAGTTTTACCAAGTCAATCTTTTTGGGACTCAGAATCTTCTTAAAGGTCTTGACCAATGTGAATATCCTCCTAAATCCATTGTTTTCATCAGTACGGTGGCTGTATATGGACTAGTTGAAGGTGAAATGATTTCAGAACTAATGACTCCCAAACCTGAAACGCCATATGGAAAAAGCAAGCATGAAGCAGAGATTCTTTTACAAAAGTGGTGCAGAACTCGTAAAGTAAATCTTGTGATCCTCAGATTACCATTGATCGCTGGGGGAGTCAATCCGCCAGGTAATCTTGGAGCAATGATCCAAGCAATTAAGCGAGGGTATTATTTTAGAGTGGGAAAGGGATTAAGTAAGAAGTCTATGGTCTTAGCGAGTGATGTGGCGAATCTGATTCCTACTATTTCAGATTTTAATGGAGTATATAATCTTACCGATGGGCTTCATCCGAGTTTGAAAGAATTGGATAGCTATATTTCAGAAAAACTTGGCAAGAAAGTCAAAAGTTTGCCTCTTGGCTTATTGAGTTTCATTTGTAAAATAGGAGATCGCTGGTCATTTTTTCCGATCAATAGCTATAGACTTTCCAAGTTGAATACCTCTTTGACTTTCAACGATTCTAAAGCTAGAAAAACCCTTGGTTGGAGTCCCAATCCAGTTATTGGAAATTTAGATCTCTAAACTGAGAAGTTTGAAAAAACCAAAGACAATACTTTTCCTAGGGGAGACCTACCGGGCAGACGCTCAATCTTGGATTCAAGGGATACAAGAAACTTCTGGAATAAAAATCGATACCCTAGAGGTAGCTGGTACGAAGACTAGAATGGAGCGAATTTTAAAATTCTTGTCCTTTGGATGGAGAATTTTAAATACGAATTTTAATAAAAGCTATGATTTAGTACTTGCAGAGCGAGCTACTAGTTATGGATTCTTTTCACTTTTTGTAAGAGCTAAAAAACGGATCGTTGCTCAACAGGGAATAACAGATGCTTGGCCCGAAACAGGCTTTTCTGGAGTTTATAAGCGATTTTTTCAAAAGACAGTTTATACGCGGGTTGATTTGATTCATGCTTGGGGACAAGTGATGGTCCCCGCAATGCTCGCCTCAGGAGTCGATCCCGAGAAAATTATGATTCTGCCCAAAGGAATGGATCTGTCCCGCTATCAGTTTCCATCCCGTGAAAATAAAGAGTCTAATTTGGCGATAGTGACTAGGTCGCTTACTGAGGTTTACCACCATGAAGATATTCTACAGGCAATTGCCATAGTTAGATCAAAAGGATTGATTATTAATCTTATGATTGTTGGGGATGGTCCAAGATTAGAAGAGTTAAAACGACTTTCAGTAGATTTAGCTATTCAAGATCAGGTTCAGTTTTTAGGAAGAATCCCCAATGCTGAATTACCAAGACTTCTTCAAAAAGCAAAGATTTATATCTCTGTTCCTGAGACTGAAGGGGTATCGGCTTCTTTATTTGAGGCTTTGGCATCAGGATGTTTCCCCATAGTTACCGACCTGCCGGGTACTAGAGTTTTTATTAATTCGGAAAAAAATGGGATTTTGGTGCCTGTGGGAAATTCTGAAAAATTGGCAGATGTGTTCATACAATTCATGGAGAATTCTGATCAGTTTGAACCAGCAATTTTAGAAAATCGTGCTTTTATAGAAAAAGAAGTTGATTTGAAGAAAAACATGAACCTTATCTGGGCGCGTTACATCAAAACTTTCAATTCCTGATCCCTTGAGTTCATTCCATAAATGGTTGTTTTTCAAAGGCGCAAAAA
>JAFMBQ010000438.1 GCA_017858365.1 Algoriphagus sp.
CATAAAGTACCGTTTTGCCTTGCAGCATCAAGGCGATCTGAAGCATCAGGGTGGACTTGCCAATTCCGGGTTCGCCCCCGATCAGTACCAGCGAGCCTGGCACTATTCCCCCTCCCAAAACCCGATCAAGCTCTCCGTCCCGAGTGACCCATCGGGCTTGTTCTTCGTATCTGACTTCCTGAATTTTTCGCGGTGCATTCGCCTTTTTCATCCCTGAAGCAGGAGTCTTCCAGTTGCCTTTTCCACTTTCTTCCTTTTGGATCACTTCCTCCACATAGGTATTCCATTCCCCGCAGGCGGGACATTTTCCGATCCATTTGGCACTTTGGGAGCCACAGTTTTGACAGAAAAAAGAGGTTTTGGTTTTAGCCATTATATAGTTACGATGTGCGAATTACGATTTACGAGATCTTTGGGGATTTCAGTGATTGAATTAAGCATTGATGTTTTCGTGGTAAGTTAATTTGGGAGTAATTTTCAAATCTTTTAATCTTCCAATCTTTCAATTTATAAATATTGAATGCCGAACACCGAATGGTAATTGTCGAAGTTAAAACCTTCCAACCTCCTAGTGCGCTTCCAGCCAATCCAAACCTGTTCCGACTTCTACTTCTACAGGAACCTTCATTTTGATCGCATTGGACATTAGTCCTGGTATGTTTGCTTTGAGGAGTTCGACTTCATCTTTGTGTGCGTCGAAGACCAATTCATCATGCACCTGAAGAATCATTTTGGATTTTAGGTTTTTGGTTTTCATCCACTCGTGAACATGAATCATGGCTACTTTGATCAGATCCGCAGCTGATCCTTGTATAGGCGCGTTGATGGCATTTCGCTCCGCAAAGCCCCGCATGTTCATATTTCGACTGTTGATGTCGCGGAGGTAGCGACGGCGACCTAGAATCGTCTCGACATATTCGTCTTTCTGAGCTTTGGCGATCACCCCGTCCATGTATTCCTTGACCGCAGGAAATTCCTTGAAATAAGCATCGATGATTTCTTTAGCTTCTCCCCTCGGGATGCTCAGTCGCTGCGAAAGTCCAAAGGCTGAAATACCATAAATAATCCCAAAATTGGCTGTTTTAGCTTTTCTTCGCATGTCAGTCGTCACGTCTTCGAGTGGCACTTGGAAGATCTTGGCGGCGGTAGTTGCGTGAATATCCCGACCAGTTCGGAAGGCTTCTAGCATAGATTCATCACCTGAAAACTCAGCCATGATTCGCAGTTCGATCTGGGAATAATCTGCTGCCAACAGGACATGATTTTCGTCCCGAGGGACAAAAGCTTTTCGGATCTCTCTTCCTCTTGCCGTTCGGATTGGGATGTTCTGAAGGTTTGGGTTGACGGAGGAAAGGCGGCCCGTTGCAGCCACAAATTGATTGTATGTCGTGTGGATTCGGCCGGTTTTTGGATTGATCAAAAGGGGAAGTGAATCGACATACGTAGATTTTAACTTTACCATCTGCCGGTAATCCAAGATAGCCTGAGCGATCTCATGCTCATTTGCCAATCGGCTTAAGACTTCTTCTCCAGTGGCATACTGACCCGTTTTGGTCTTTTTTGCTTTCGCATCAAGTTTCAGCTTATCAAAAAGCACCTCGCCGAGTTGCTTTGGTGAGGCTAAATTAAACCGCACTCCTGCGATTTCATACACGCGTTTCTCGATCACTAGACTTTCATTTTCTAGCAAAATGGATAATTCAGCTAGACTTTCGGTATTGATTCGTATACCTTCAAACTCCATGTCTGCCAAGACATTGATCAGCGGATTTTCCACTTCGTTAAACAGTTTCTCGAGTTGATTCTCCTTTAAAATCGGGTCAAAAGTAGATTTCAATCGCAGGGTGATGTCAGCATCTTCTGCAGCATATCCGGTTACTTCATCTTCATCGACGTCTCGCATATTCCCTTGATTTTTCCCTTTTTTCCCGATGAGCTCTGTGATGGAAACAGTTTTGTAATTCAAGTATTGCTCAGCTAGCCAATCCATGGAATGCTTTCCCTCTGGCTCGATCAGGTAGTGAGCCAGCATGGTATCGTAAAGTGCTCCTTTGACTTCAATCCCGTAGTTTTTCAGAACTAGGATATCGTATTTGATATTTTGCCCGATTTTCAGAATTGCTTCATTTTCAAACAAGGGGCGAAGGAGTTCTAAAATCGCTTGCGTCTCTTCTTGATTTTCTGGGCAGGGAATGTAATAGGCCTCACCCGTGACATAGGCAAAAGAAATCCCAACCAATTCCGCTTCCATTGCATTCAGGGAAGTGGTTTCGGTATCAAAGCAAAGTTCAGATTGAATCTGCAAGTATTCCAACAACTCCTTAATGGCACCCTCTCCTTTGATTTTATGATAGTTGTGGAGGTTGGCGTGAATGGTGTCAGCCGGGGCTTTCTCGGTGATTTCCACACTTTCTTCTTCAAATTCTACGGAAGTAGAAACAGGTGAAGTGGCAGCAGGAGGAGCTCCAAAGAGGCCCAATTGGTCATTTTTTTGGACAGCTGCTTTTTCCCCTGACTTTTTGAATACCCGAGCCGCTAGAGTTCGGAATTCGAGTTCTGTAAATATTGTCCGTAGTTTTTCCTCGTCGATACCATCATATTTTAAGTCGTTATGCACAAAATCTATAGGCACGTCGAGTTTAATTGTAGCAAGTTCCTTGGACAGGATTCCCTGTTGGGCAAAATTTTCCACATTTTCCTTTTGCTTTCCCTTGAGGTCTGCGGTATTTTTGATGAGCTCTTCGACGGTACCATATTCCTTGAGGAGCTTTACCGCTGTTTTTTGACCGATTCCTGGGATTCCCGGGATGTTATCTACGGCATCGCCCATGAGTCCGAGCATATCTCGCACTTGATCCACACGTTCGATATCCCATTTCTCACAGATTTCTTTGGGTCCCATCACATCGACACTATTTCCCATAAATGCCGGTTTGTATAAAAAAATATGGTCGTCGACCAATTGCCCAAAGTCCTTGTCAGGAGTCATCATGTAGACCGTGAAATCTTCTTTTTCAGCCTTTTTAGATAACGTTCCGATCACGTCGTCTGCCTCAAATCCATCTAGCTCTAGGATAGGAATGTTAAAGGCTTTGACAATTTCTTTGACCCAAGGAATAGCAATTGAGATGTCTTCTGGCTGCGCTTGTCTATTTGCTTTATAGGGCTCATACTGAATATGACGGAATGTTGGAGCTTTTGTATCAAAAGCTACCCCAATATGGGTAGGTTTTTCCTTCTCGAGTACTTCTAAAAGTGTTTTCGTAAATCCCATCATTACACCGGTATTCAGACCTTTGGAGTTGATTCTGGGATTTTTGCTAAAGGCAAAATGGGCGCGGTAAATAAGCGCCATAGCATCTAATAAAAAAAGCTTACAAGGCTGATTTTGAGACATTTTTTCAGATTTTAGGATAATTATGAACTACCATGAGGGACTTCGAAGGTACAAAAAATACGGTGGAACAGGTTAGAAAAATTACCCTTAATAGGATGTATTGACAGTTTTTGGCTATCTTATTGATAGATATATTCTAATCACTTACCATCCTAAACTATGAAAAAAACGATCTTAGTATTCTTTATGCTAATTACTGGCCCAATGGCCATGGCAGGTTCAGGCGATAAGTCTGATGGTAGCAAAGATAAAATTGAGCTTACGGAAGCGCAACAGGCTCGGGTCGAGGAAATGGAAGCTCGAGTTGAGGAAATCAAAGGATTGGATTTTGGAGCAATGTCCAAAGACGAACGCAAAGAAATTCGTGAAGAATTAAAAGAGATGAAGGCAGAAGCTCGTGCCACGGGGAATGGGGTATACCTTTCTGTAGGTGCAATCATCATTATATTGCTTCTTTTGATTTTGATCCTTTAATCAAAAAACATTTACAAGTTAAAAGCCTGCTTCAGATTTGGACTAGCCCCCAAAAGTTGGACGGTTTAAGAAAGATTTAAATTTAGTGAA
>JAFMBQ010000439.1 GCA_017858365.1 Algoriphagus sp.
AAGAGGTCTTTCCCTTTTGCAATAGCCCGAGCCGCTAGCTCGTTGATATGACTTACTGCCAAACTATCGGGATGCTTATCATCCGAGCAAAAGAAGAGCATGTCGGAATAGTTGTCCATCAGATCGATCAGCGCTTCAAAGTTTTTCGCAGCTGAACCTTCCCGAATGGCGATTTTCATTCCAAGCTTGATTTTGCCTAATGCTTCGGCATAAGTAAAGCATTCATGGTCGGTACTTGGACCAGCTTTTACATATTTTTCAGCTAGTTCACCTTTGAGCCCAGGAGCATGTCCATCAATAGGTTTATCGTATTTTTGGGAGATCCGGATTTTTTCCATCACAATCGGATCCTGATTGACCGTGCCGGGCCAGTTCATCATCTCTGCCAAATAGTGAATCTCAGGTCTACTCATCAACTCCTCTATATCAGCTACATTGATTTCTCCACCTGCTGTCTCAAAAGGAGTAGCCGGCACACAGGAGGGGGCACCGAAATAAAATTTGAAAGGAACCTGTTTTCCGTTCTCGATCATATAATCCACACCAGCCATCCCGCAGACATTGGCAATCTCATGTGGGTCTGAGATGGTAGCAACTGTGCCATGAACCACCGCCAATCGAGCAAATTCGGAAGGGACTAACATCGAAGACTCCACATGTACGTGTGCATCAATAAATCCTGGCATCAAAAAAGGAAGGTTAGCTTCAGGAGCGATCGGCTCAATGTTTTGAATTTTGGAGTTCGACAGACTTAGGATCACTGGGTAAATTTTTCGATTTGGGATATCGACGAATTGCGCTTTTAGCTGCATGATAATTGGGGCTTTTGAAAGATGATAAATGTCAAATTACTAGCAGAGCTTTCGGGGATTAAAGAATAGGTTTGATTAAAACTACTATATTTGCGCCTGAATTAAAAAGCGGAAACGCATAGTTTTTAGATGGGTAAAATCGTCATTGCTATCGATGGTTATTCAGGTTGTGGTAAAAGTTCGACTGCTAAAGCGTTAGCCAAAAATCTGGGCTATACCTATATCGACTCAGGCGCAATGTATCGGGCTGCCACGCTACATTTTTTAAATGAAAATCTTTCGCTGTCAAGTGAAGATGAGGTAAGGAGAGGATTAGATTCCTTGGAGATCTCATTTCGAATAAATCCTGAAACAGGACTTCAAGAGACTTATTTGAATGGGCGGAATGTGGAGGATGAGATTCGATCCATGCATATTTCTCAGAAAGTAAGCGAGCTGGCCACTGTAGCATCGATCAGAAAAGAACTTGTAGCGCAGCAGCAACGTTTGGGAAGAGGTAAAGGTGTAGTTATGGATGGTAGAGATATCGGATCGGTAGTTTTTCCAACTGCGGAGTTGAAAGTATTCATGACTGCCAATCTGAAAACGCGTGCTAAACGCAGACAGTTGGAGTTACTTGAAAAAGGACAGTCGGTGGATTTGATAGATATCGAAGAAAATTTAGCGAATAGAGATGAGGTAGATTCATCAAGGACAGAAAGCCCATTGATGAAAATGCCTGATGCCGAGGAAGTAGACACAAGTGATTTGACCTTAGAGGAGCAAGTGGCAAAAATCATACTGCTCGCTAAAGCAAAAATTAAAATGAATTAGGTTATGGAAGTGACAATTGATAAAAATTCAGGCTATTGTTTCGGAGTAGAGTTCGCTATCAAGATGGCGGAGGATGAGATGGAGCATAGCGAGAAGTTATACTGTCTCGGAGACATTGTGCACAATGATATGGAGGTTAATCGATTGAGCGAGAAAGGGCTGGTGGTTATTGACCGGGAGCAATTAAGCCAATTAACTGACTGTAAAGTGTTGATTCGAGCGCACGGCGAACCGCCCGAGACTTATAGAACAGCTATTGAAAACAATATCGAGCTGATCGATGCCTCTTGTCCAGTGGTATTGAAACTCCAGAATCGGGTGAAAAATGCCTTTGATAAAATGGAGCGTGAAGAAGGCCAGATAGTGATCTATGGCAAGAAAGGCCATGCGGAAGTGATTGGATTGACCGGTCAAACTTTAGAAAAGGCAATCGTTGTGATGGAGGAGTCAGATTTGGATAAAATAGATTTTACACGTCCTGTCACGCTTTTCAGCCAAACTACTAAGAGCACGAAAGGATTTTATGAGATTTCCGGAAAAATTGAAGAGCGAATTAAGGCCAGCAAAGGAGAATTGGCTGAGTTGGACTATAACGCCAATGACTCGATCTGCAGACAAGTCTCAAATAGAGAGCCTCAACTTCAGCGATTTGCAAAAGAAAATGATGTGATCCTGTTTGTTTCTGGAAAGAAAAGCTCCAATGGGAAAGCACTGTACCAAGTATGCTTAAAGGAAAACCCTAGGAGTTTTTTCATTGAAAATGAAACAGAGTTAGACTTGGAGTGGTTTTCTAAAGGTGAAAAAGTTGGTATTTGTGGTGCTACTTCTACTCCAATGTGGTTGATGGAACGTGTGAAGGAGTACTTAGACCTGCAGCCTGAGCAAGTGTTAACAGTATAGTAATGAGGGATATTAAAATAAATAACTGCCTTTCAGGTAAAAGTTCAAAGATTAAACTCTATTAAGCCCAATAATAAAAAGGTTATTTATTAGATTTGAGGCGCATTTCAAAGGCTCATAGTTAAAAACAGATATGTCTAAAATAGTGAAGCTTAAGAAAGGATTTGACATCAATCTAGCGGGAAAGGCAAAGCAAGAGCTTTCTGATTTCGCTTCAGCTCAAACTTTCGCAATTAAGCCAACGGATTTCATTGGGTTTCAACGCCCAAAAGTCCTTGTCAACGAGGGAGATACTGTGAAAGCAGGTACTCCGCTACTGATCGACAAAGCCATGGATCAGGTCATCTTCGCATCACCTGTTTCTGGAGAGATTGTCGAAATCAAACGAGGCGATCGCCGCAAACTGCTCGAAATTAAAATTTTGGCCGATAAGACCATGACTTTCGAGACTTCCGAAAAATTGAATCTTGGATCTATAGATCGAGATACTTTAGTTGGGAAATTAGCGGCAAGTGGCGTTTGGCCGAATATCATACAGCGACCTTTTGGAATTATAGCTAACCCTGCTGATACTCCGAAAGCGATTTTCATCTCTGGATTTGATACGCATCCACTGGCTCCTGATTACGGATTTACCCTACAAGGAGAAGAAAAATACCTGCAGGCAGGAATTGATGCTTTGGCAAAATTGACTTCGGGTAAGGTTCATTTGAATCTTGATGGGTCTAAGCCAACTCCAGCAGTATACGCAGGAATTAAAAATGCACAAATCAATCAATTTTCAGGCCCTCACCCGGCAGGAAATGTAGGCGTGCAGATTCATCATCTTGATCCAATCAATAAAGGAGAAATTGCTTGGACTGTTTCTCCAACAGGAGTAGTTCAGATCGGTAAGTTTATCCTAGAAGGTATTTATGATTGTTCAAAAGTAATCGCAGTAACCGGTTCGGAGATTACCAAACCATCCTACGTGAGGACTTACAGCGGAGCTAATGTTTCCACTTTTGTCAAAGGGAATTTGAACTCAGGACATGTCAGAGTGATTTCTGGAAATGTATTGACAGGTGAGAAGATCCATTTGGAAGGTTTCCTTGGATTTTATCATAATCATATCACAGTCATTCCAGAAGGGGATTACTATGAGTTCCTAGGTTGGGCTAAGCCAACCACAGAAAAATTGAGCTATCACAGAGCATTAGGATTGTTGTCGTTCCTGACACCAAAGAAGGAATTTGTACTCGATTCGAATGGTAGAGGTGAAGAGCGCGCATTTGTACAGACTGGCGTTTTTGAGTCAGTTACTCCAATGGATATTCTCCCTGTTTATTTGTTGAAAGCTATTTTGGCTGATGACTATGATGAAATTGAGGAGCTTGGCATCTATGAGATTGTAGAAGAAGATTTAGCACTTTGTGAATTTGTGGATGTATCCA
>JAFMBQ010000440.1 GCA_017858365.1 Algoriphagus sp.
TGATTTCCAAAATATAAAACGGTAGCTAGCTTCTTCAAGAAGATTTTGTATCGAGGAAGATAAGAATTCAAAAAATTAAGACAGCATAACCTCCTACTCCCCTGCTGAATTCCAAAATCTTTTGGACGGAATAATACCTGTCAATTTTCTTAAAATAATCAGCACGGTCTCTTGCTAAACGCCAGGTTAATCCAATTCAGCTATAAAAGCTGATAATTTAAATTAGCTTATTAGCTATAGATCCGATTTTAAAAAATACGCTTTAAATTGATTACAAAAGATTAAATCCACCCTTTACCAATATTTGATCGGTTGCTGAAAGCTTGGAGCCTGCCAAAATTTCAATTTTTCCATCTAATATTTTTCCTGTTTGAACTTCAATTTTCTTCAAGGAAAACCCATTTTCTTTCTTTTCATTAAGCACCAAGACATAGCTTTTGTCATTAGACTCTATCACTGCAGTTTGTGGAATGGACAAACCTTCTTGAGGATCAGTTTGAATTTTTGCCTCGATAAACATTCCTGGTACTAGCATAGATTCCTTCGATTCATCTTTCAAATCTGCGTGCACATTGATTTGTCTAGCCTCATTAATTGACTGCCCCACCATAAATACTTCTGCGATCAATGTTTCTGAAGAAATCTCAGGAATGCGAACTTTTACCACTTGCCCTTTTTTAATATATGTTACGTCTTTTTCAAAGACTACCAATTCCATATGCAAATGTTCCCTACTCATCAAGCTCACCGCTACATCTCTAGGCTGGATATAAGCTCCAGGAACCACATTTATAGCTGTCACAAATCCGGCAATGGGAGAATATATAGGTAATTTAGATCGGATTGATTCAGGCTGAAGCTCTTCTGCATTGATTCGAAGCAATCCTAATTGACGCTTCAAGCTTTCTACATTTGCTCGTGTACTTTGGTAATCTGCCTCTGCTTTCAGATAGTTTTTTTGAGAAGCAATCTTTTCTCCATAAAGCATCTTTTGCCGATCATATTCTGATTTGAGGTAGTTTAACTGGCTTTTTGCCTCCAGGTAGTTTTGTTGCAGCAGGATAAATTCCGGATTTTCAAGGTAAAATAGCACCTCCCCCTTTTTGACAGACTGGCCTTCTAGCAATTCCAACCCACTTACATAGCCTCCGTAGAAAGTCGTCACTTCTTGCATATTCTCCACTGGCACCCTGACTGCACCTTGAACAGTAATCTCCTCAGAAAATTGACTGCTGTCCATTTTACCCCAGACCATATTCATTGAATTAAATTGATCCAAAGTCAACATAATTACTCCCTCTTCGCTAGAAGCTTTACTTATTTCAATACCAGCAGTTTCGGGAGATTGTTGACCGCACGAATAGGCGAAAATCGTGGCTAGAAGCACAAGAGTTAATCGGAAGGAAAGTATTTTGGTCTTCATCAGTCAATCAGGTAATTTATTTTCAAAATAATGAGTTCGTGTTCGTATCTGCTTTGCAGGTATTGAAGTGTAATATTTCTAGAGTTTTCCAGCAGCTGTGCATACTGGAGAAAATCAATTTCTCCCTCTTGATAGGATAGCTGTGCTTGCTGGATCAATTGCTCAGCAAGTAGCCGCCCCTCGTCTTCATAGTAGCGGATGATCTGCTCTTGTTGGATCAATTGAGTTTTCAATTGGCCATAGTTACTTCGAATCCTGTTTGCGTAGCTTTCTGATTCCAGCGATATCTGGTCTTGCTGCAATTGAAAGGATTTAATTTGGGCTCGATGAGAACCGAAAAACAAAGGGATAGCCAAGCCGGTCTGAAAACCAGGGTAAACTGCTGCATTGGGGCCTGGGTTGGTGCCACGGAATAAATCAATTGAGATATCGGGAAGCAATTTTCGTTTTTCAACCTGCACCTGATGAGCTGCTTGAATAGCCACACCCTGATAATATTGTACGCCTGGATGTGAGCTCCAGTCTTCTTGGCTTTCCAATTTCAAATCAGTCTGGGCTCGACTCACTTCCAAGTCATCCTCCCAGTTTAATTGAAGCTTGAGTTGGTCTAAGGCTACTTTGTAATTTTGATTTGCTTCGGATTTTTTGAGCTTAATCTCCTGAAGTTTTCCAGCTGCTGTCAATTTTTCCAGATAGTTTGTTTCCCCAGTTTCAAATCTTCTGCTTGCCGCATTGGCAAAAACAGCATAAAGACTATCCAAGAAATCATAATTATCACTTAGCCTTTGAAAATACTGTACCGTCAAGAAAGCCCTACTAACCTCACCTCGAACCCTCATTTTCTCAAGTTCTGACTCTTGCTGCCGAATTAAGGCCTGGTCTTGAAGGACATTTTTCTGAGCGGCATACAAGGAAGGGAATGCAAAACGCTGACTTACTCCCCAAACCCGGTTGTAAACTCCATTTTCAGCGATGTCATTTTTATCGAAACCATAGTAAACAGTAGTTTTATCCACATTCCAACCTGATCCTTGTCTAGCCATCGCAACTTCGGTGGATTTCTCTACCGCTTTAATCCTAAGATTTCTTGCCTCAGCTAGCTCCAGCGCTGATTCCAGAGTTAAAGGAGTCGAAACCTCTTGTGCCAATAGTGGAGCTGCAAAAAAGAGTAAAATCAATGTGGTAATCACTTTTGAATTTAATCCACTCTTCTCTTTTTTCTCTTTGAAAAGCACGTATAACACAGGCAAAACAAATAGCGTCAAGAATGTAGCCGTGAACAAACCTCCGACTACTACAGTAGCCAAAGGACGTTGAACTTCTGCACCAGCAGAAGAGGAAATTGCCATTGGCAGAAATCCCAAAGCCGCAGCAGAAGCAGTCAATAAAACTGGACGTAATCGCTCCTTAGCTCCAATTAAAACAAGGTCTTTAAGATTGGTAAACTTCGATTCCATGGATTTAAAATGTTCGATTAGTACTATACCATTCAACACCGCGATCCCAAACAAGGCGATAAATCCTACACCGGCAGAGATACTAAAAGGCATATCTCGAGCCCAGAGTAGAAACACGCCTCCAATAGCAGAAAGGGGAATCGCTGAATAAATCATTATCGCATCCTTAGCTGATGAAAAGGCAAAATACAAGAGCACAAAAATCAAAAACAAGGCGATCGGAACTGCTATTATCAAGCGACTTCGGGCTTGTTGAAGATTTTCAAATTGACCACCATAGCTCACACTGTACCCATCAGGCACATCAATTTTGTTTGCTACAATAGCCTGAATATCATCCACCACAGACTGCAAATCTCGGTTTCGCACGTTCACACCAATTACGATTCGACGTTGAGTATTATCCCGAGAGATTTTTGCCGGCCCTTTAGTATAGGAGATATTTGCCAATTCAGAGAGCGGTATAGATCCTCCTGTAGGTAATTGAACTGCCACGTTTTCAAGATTAGAAATATCCTGTCTGAATTCTTTTTCAAAACGGACTACCAAGTCAAATTGCCTTTCACCTTCAAATACTCTGCCTGCAGTTTGCCCAGCAAAACCCATCGTTACGATTTGATTAAGGTCTTCGATATTCAATCCAAAACGAGCAATTTTAGCACGGTCATATTCAATTTTCATTTGTGGCAAACCATCCACTTTCTCTACAATAATGTCTGCGGCACCTTCTACTCCTTGAATAGCAGCCTCTATTTTTTGTACTGTTTGAAGTAAAACATCCAAATCTTCTCCAAAAACTTTGATCGCCAAATCAGCTCTGACTCCAGTAATCAATTCGTTGAAGCGCATCTCGATAGGCTGAGTAAATTCAAATTCCAATCCGGGAATAATTTTCAACGCCTCTTTAAAAGCTTCCGCTAATTCATCCTTAGTCTCTACCGTTGTCCACTCAGACGGTGGGTGCAAAATCACAATCACGTCTGTCTCTTCCATAGACATCGGATCCGTTGGAATCTCTGCCGCACCAATCCGAGTTACGATCTGCTTCACCTCTGGAAATTTCTTGAGGATCGA
>JAFMBQ010000441.1 GCA_017858365.1 Algoriphagus sp.
ATCTTTAAAATCGCAGCATAACTAGTCCAACTTTTAAGCGGAAAGAGCAAATCTTTGAAATTTAAAATTCAAGGATTAATCCAAATACTTAAAAATAGTGGAGGGGAAGGATATAAGTGATACGACTAATCGTTAAAAGTTAATCACATTTCCTGTGAAAGGTTTTAACAATTAATCGTTTAGGTATTAACGCTTTATCCCTTAACTCTTAACATTTAATATTTACAGAAAAAAGTGAATAAAAACACAAAAATATACATTGCAGGTCATAGAGGAATGGTAGGTTCTGCCATTTGGAGATCTTTGAATTCCAATGGTTATACTAATTTATTGGGAAAATCCTCCTCAGAATTGGACCTTCGAGACCAAACAGCGGTAAAGGATTTCTTTAATTCGGAAAAGCCCGAAGTGGTGATTGATGCCGCAGCTCGTGTTGGAGGAATATTGGCAAATAGTTCATTTCCGTATCAGTTTCTGATGGAGAATATGCTGATACAAAATAATCTGATTGACTTTTCATTAAAAAGCGAGGTTAAAAAATTTATTTTCTTGGGATCATCCTGTATTTACCCTAAGCTGGCTCCTCAACCATTAAAAGAGGAGTATCTGCTTACCAGTGAACTTGAGCCGACGAATGAGTGGTATGCGATCGCAAAAATCACCGGTGTAAAAGCCTGCGAGGCTATTCGAAAGCAATTTGGAAAGGATTACATCTCCTTAATGCCCACAAATTTATATGGACCTTTCGATAATTTTGATTTGGAAACATCCCATGTCATGCCAGCTATGATTCGAAAGTTTCATGATGCTAAAATGAAGGGGAATGAAACGGTTTTATTGTGGGGTACAGGCTCGCCGTTGCGAGAATTTCTCCATGTCACTGATTTGGCAAAGGCAGTTGTATTTGCCTTAGAAAATGTATTACCAGACAATTTATATAATGTAGGTACGGGAGTAGATTTGAGTATTTTTGATTTAGCCAAAATGATTCAAGAAGTAGTAGGACATACCGGTCAAATTTCCTGGGACTCGACAAAGCCAGATGGATCTCCTAGAAAATTAATGGATACGTCTAAAATGGAAGCTTTAGGATGGAAAAGTAGGGTTTCACTCAAAGAGGGGATTTCCGAAACATACGATTGGTTTTTAGAACATCAAGATTCTTTGAAAGAAGTTAAAATTTAAATTCATGGAGGATTTGAGAAGTATTAAACCTTGTTATAATATTGCAGTCCTAATGACTTGTTTCAATAGGAGCGAAAAAACCAGGTGTTGTTTATTAAATCTTTACGACCAGGAATTGCCTGAAAACGTGTCTTTTGAAGTTTTTTTATGTGATGACAATTCGACTGATGGTACAGGGGAAATGTTGGAGTTGGAGTTTCCTCAAGTAAAAGTTGTGAAAGGGAATGGCCATCTGTATTGGGGAGGTGGGATGCTTGCCGCTTGGACAGCGGCAAAAAAATTCTCAAATTTTGATGCTTATCTTTGGTTAAATGATGATACATTCTTACTTCCTAAATCATTAAAGATTCTTATCTCTGAATACCACGAAATTGGGAAACCTGCTATTTTGAATAGCCCATGCAAAATACCCAATACACAAATTTTTTCATATGGAGGTCATGATGAAAAAGGCAGTGCTATGCCACCTAATGGGATGATTCAAGAAATTTACTCTATCAATGGGAATTTAGTATTTATCCCAAAAGAAATTGAGGAGAAAATAGGAATGATTTCACCTCGTTATACGCATTACTTAGGGGATGTTGATTATGGACTAAGGGCAAAAGAAGCAGGATTTGATTCGTATTCAACCTCAAGTTATTTAGTAGAATGTGATCAAAATAATCTTCCAAATTGGGCAGATCCAAGATTATCCATAAAATCCCGATGGAAGCTTCTCCATCACGTGAAGGGAAGAGCAGCATCAGAATATGTAGCTTTTAAAAGTTACCATTTTGGCATATTAAATGGGATTAATTCTTTTATTGATATATATATAAGGTTGGTTTTCACTGACAAATATGTTTTGATTAGAAAATTCCTTTTTAATAAATGAGAAATATTTTATCTTTTTTAAAATACTTATTTGTTGATTTTAACATCAAATTTTAAGATGAAAGCAAATCATCTCTTCCTTTCAAAGTAGTAATTAGCATCGAAGAAAATAGTAGAATAATCTTGGAAATAAGGAAAATGAAAACAGCATTAATCACCGGAATTACAGGACAAGATGGTGCCTATTTGGCAGAATTTCTTTTAGAGAAAGGCTATAAAGTTCACGGAGTAAAGCGCAGATCCTCTCTTCTCAATACAGACAGGATAGATCACTTGTATCAGGATCCACATGAAAATGACCCAAGGTTAGTCTTGCACTATGGAGACATGACGGATTCGATGAACCTGACTCGAATTATTCAGGAGACACAGCCAGATGAGATATACAATCTAGCTGCCATGTCTCATGTGAAAGTTTCCTTTGATATTCCTGAATATACTGCCAATGCGGATGGGATTGGGACATTAAGGGTTTTGGAAGCAGTTAGATTACTCGGTTTAGAAAAAAAGACCCGGATTTATCAGGCGTCTAGCTCTGAGTTATATGGATTGGTACAGGCTGTGCCTCAATCAGAGACAACTCCTTTTTATCCTAGGTCCCCCTATGCTGTAGCTAAACTCTATGCGTTTTGGATTACCGTTAATTACCGTGAGGCTTATGGGATGTTTGCCTGTAATGGGATTCTATTTAACCATGAATCTCCACTTAGAGGGGAGACTTTTGTCACTCGGAAAATTACCAGAGCTGTTGCTAAAATTGCCTTAGGACTTCAATCACAGTTCTATATTGGAAATTTGGATGCAAAAAGGGATTGGGGGCATGCCAAAGATTATATAAAAGCCATGTGGTTGATCTTACAGCAGGATATCGCCGAAGACTTTGTGATTGCTACTGGTGTGACTACTAAGGTGCGTGACTTTGTCCAAATGTCTTTTGAACATATAGGTTTCAAGATCCGATGGGAGGGAGAAGGTATTAATGAGGTGGGGATTCTAGATTCAGTGGATGGTCAAAAGTACCTTGAATCTACCGGTCAATCTCTCACTCTCCCTATCTCAAATCTCTTAAACTCCGCTTTAGTTAAAGTCGATCCTACCTACTTCCGCCCAACCGAAGTAGACCTTCTCCTCGGCGACCCATCAAAATCCAATTCTAAATTGGGTTGGAAACCAGAGTATGACTTGGCTGGATTGGTTGAAGATATGATGAAGTCAGATATTAAAATGATGGATAAGTTTGTCCTGTTGGCAGAAAAAGGACATGATATTTTAGGGCAGGCCGAGTAAAGCTTTGCGAAAAAAAAGGCCCTGAACCTCCATTCCTAGCTCAACCTGAAATCTTTTGTTACAATTTTTTTTTAAATCGAGTTAATAAAAAGTAAATCATAGAAATGCACTCAGTAGAAATCAAAAGAAAAAATTCTGATAATCTCCGTCAAAAAACTAATTTTTCATGCTTGTAAAACTCCAGAAAAGTAAAATAGCTATTATAGGCCTAGGATATGTAGGTCTTCCGCTTGCGGCGGCATTTGCCGAGAAATACAAAACCATAGGCTATGATATCAACACCAAAAGAGTTGGTGAATTGCAAAAGGGAGAAGACAGAACACTTGAAGTGACTGAGGCCGAATTACAGCAGGTTTTAGTAAAAACAAGCCTAGAGCTCGAGGAAGCTGGAAAAGGCCTTTTGGTTACCGATGCTATTTTGTCGATTGCTTCTGCAAATATCTTTATCGTAACTGTCCCTACACCTACGGACAAACACAAGAGACCAGTATTAACTCCGATGATCAAAGCATCAGAAATGATTGCTAAAATATTGAAGAAAGGGGATGTGGTGATTTATGAATCTACCGTTTATCCAGGGGTGACAGAGGAAGAATGCGT
>JAFMBQ010000442.1 GCA_017858365.1 Algoriphagus sp.
GTATTTTTGTTCATCCACAGACTCTAATATTCCCACTTCATCTACTCCTTCGCCTTCCCAACGGAGTTTCAAGCCAACTTCAGAAAAGGCCATATCAATAAAATCGCGAACTTTAGTAGTGACTCCCGTGGCTATTACATAATCTTCAGGTACTTCTTGTTGCAATATCAAATACATGGCTTCCACGTAGTCTTTCGCATGACCCCAATCTCTCAACGCATCTAAATTACCCATAAATAGGGTGTTCTGGAGTCCTAAGGCTATTTTGGCTGCTGCTCTGGTTATTTTACGCGTCACAAAGGTTTCCCCTCTTCTGGGTGATTCGTGATTAAACAAAATACCATTACAGGCAAACATATTGTAAGCTTCACGATAATTTTTGGTTATCCAAAAACCGTAGATTTTTGCAGCTCCATAGGGTGAACGAGGATAAAAGGGAGAGTTTTCATCGTAAAATCCTCTTTCATTTTTATTCTCCTCCATACCTCCATACAACTCAGAGGTAGAAGCCTGATATATTCTTGTTTTTTTCTCAAGACCTAAAATTCTAACCGCTTCCAAAATTCTAAGTGTACCAATACCATCCACATTAGCTACATACTCTGGTGAGTCAAAACTTACCTTCACGTGTGACATAGCACCCAAATTATAAATCTCATCGGGCTGTGTTTCTTGAATGATACGGATCAAATTAGTAGAATCTGTTAAATCACCATAATGCAATTTAAAATTGAAATGATCCGCATGTTGGTCAATGTAAATATGGTCTACACGTTGTGTATTAAAGGAAGAAGCCCTACGCTTAATTCCATGCACCATATATCCCTTTTCGAGGAGTAATTCTGCTAAATACGAACCATCCTGACCCGTAATACCTGTTATTAATGCTACTTTATTCATATCTTATTTTCTTGAATGTGGTTGGTTTAAACTTTTCACTTTAAACTTTTTAATTCCTATTATAATCATCCTCTATCCTCACAATATCATCCTCACCAAAATAGGTCCCTAATTGTACTTCAATAAAAACCACATCTTCATCGGTTTGATTTTGAATTCTATGTTTTGCACCCAAAGGAATCTGAGCCACTTGACCTTTTTTATACACCTCATCCACACCATCAAGGGTAATAATTGCTTCCCCTTGAATAATTGTCCAAACCTCAACCCTGTGATGATGGTACTGATAAGAGAGCCTACCTCCGGGCTTTACTATAATTCTTTTCACCTTGTGCGTTGGGGCATCTTCAAGTACAAAGTATTCACCCCAAGGACGAATGTCGTGTTCCATTGTATTAAAGTTTATTATTTTTCATCTTTTTATTTAACTTTTTTTTTAAAATTACTCAATAATTCCATTGCCTTCTTTCAATAATCTTTCATAAATTTTTTTCACATCTTGAGACATTGTTAGTGGCATAACTAACAATGCACCTTTGTTTTGAATAATCATTACGTTTTCGAGTCCATGCAGTTCTACGTGGTCACTTGCTATAACTAAGTTTGATCTGGAAACATAAGCTGATTTAGTTTTAAAATAATCGAAAAGTGATTCGAAGGAACCTAGGTCAGACCACCCAAAATACCCTGGCACTACTTTTAATTTATCTGATTTCTCCATCACAGCATAATCAATGCTTTCAGAAGGAATTAAATCTGATAAATTCTCATCTAAATATTCTGTATTTGATGCTTCATAAACTTTTAAGCATGCATTGTAAATGTCATTTCTGTATTTTTTCAATTCATCTAAATAAACACCTGCTTTAAAAGCAAAAATACCGCTATTCCAATAAAAATTGCCTGATTCAAGATATGCTTCAGCTTTTTCAATATTTGGTTTTTCATGAAAAGCAATTACGTCATTACCATTGCTTTGAATATAACCATAACCTATTTCAGGACGACTAGGTTGAATTCCAAATGTTACCAAGTATCCTTGAGAGGCAATCTCAAATGCCAGATTAACTGCATTTTTATACAATTCTATATTTTCAATAATATGGTCAGAAGGTGTAACCAATAGAAGATCGTCATAGTTGACATTCATCGCTGCAAAAGCTATAGCGGCAGCTGTATTCTTTGATTTTGCTTCTACTATGCAATCGTAGTTTGAAATCTTACAAGAATCAATTGTTTCAACTGTATTATGGTAAGAAGTTTTATTAACAACAACTAACCCTTCATCACAAACATATTGATTTAAGTAAATTGCTTTTTCAAACAAACTCATTCCTTCAAAGAGCGGAATATATTGTTTTGTCTTTGACTTACGTGATAAAGGCCAAAGTCTGCTTCCTGAACCACCTGAGAGCAAAACATGAATTTTTTTCATAAGAATAAGTTACAGTTGTAAAAGTATTAAATCTTATTTTGAGCTAATACTTCTAACTTATTTTCACTTCTTTGAAATTTTCTTGATTCTCCAGAAACCACTTATAAGTACTTATAATTCCATCCTCCAAACTAATTTTTGCTTTCCAACCAGCATGTGTCATTTTGCTTACATCCATAAGTTTACGGGGTGTTCCGTCTGGCTTGGAGGCATCCCAAATAATTTCACCTTCATGTCCTACTACTTTCTGAATAAGACTTGCAAGTTCTTTAATGGTTAAATCTACCCCTGTCCCTATATTGTAAAGATTATCTTCCATTTGATTTTCAAGTGCAAAACAAACGGCTTCCGCTAAATCATCCACATGCAAAAACTCTCTCATGGGTTTGCCTGATCCCCATAATTCAACAGGTTTATGGCCGTTTTCTTTAGCATCATAAAACTTCCGAATCATAGCGGGAAGAACGTGTGAAGTTTTCAAATCAAAATTATCGTGAGAACCATAAAGATTGGTAGGCAGCAAACTCACAAAATCTTTTCCGAATTGTTTTCTGATGGCTTCGCAAGCTTTTACTCCTGATATTTTCGCAATGGCATACCATTCGTTTGTTGACTCAAGGCTGTCAGTAAGCAAATATTCTTCTCTAAGAGGCTGAGGAGCCAATTTGGGGTAAATACAGGAACTCCCCAAGAAAATAAACTTTTGAACAGCGAAGCGCAAAGCGGCATCTATCAGATTGTTTTGAATCTGCATATTCTCCATCAAAAAGGTATAGGGATAATCATTATTAGCCAAAATACCTCCTACCCTTGCAGCTGCATCAATGATTATATCTGGTTTTTCGGTATTAAAAAACGCTTCCACCGCTGCTTGATTGCGTAAATCAAGTTCTTGACTTGTTTTACCTATGAGCTTATTGTAGCCTTTCTTTTCTAAGGCTCTCCAAATAGCTGAGCCCACCATACCTCTGTGACCTGCGATATATACTTTTTGATTCATTTTATGAATATTTGTCTTTTTTGATGGTTTCGCCCAATTCAAACGAACTCATGAACTCCACCTCAGGCCATTTTTTCAATACTTGAGTAAGTAAGCGTTTGAGTTCTTTGAGTCCTTTTTCTCTATTCTCTGGCCTTATACTTCCTACATAATTCACGCGATGAGAAGATATTACCGCAGGCTTTTTCCAACGAAAGGCGATTTCTATTTCTTTCAGGCAACTATCTACCCAATCCGTAATATGTGCATGTTCACCCCAAGTTACTGGTTCAAAAAAAGCATTTCTATTAAGAATGATTTGATTCAATTCATTTCTTTGACCCATAAAATTCCACTCTTTTGCAAACGCTCCATCTCCTAGTGGATACACGCGTTTTTTGGAACGAGTTAAATATTGAACTCCAATTTGTTTTAAGGAAGTTTCCAATTCTTTGGGTTCTTCTGCATTGGGTGCAATAAATACGCGAGGTGGATACCCCATATATTCTTTAAATAACTTTCCAGACTCAATTACATATTGATGTAATGCAGGAATTTCGTCTTTAGCCTCAGGATGCAAAGCCCCTAGGTAATTTGGGTACTTGATTCCATTATAAGCGCTAGGTCCCA
>JAFMBQ010000443.1 GCA_017858365.1 Algoriphagus sp.
ATCTTTAAAATCGCAGCATAACTAGTCCAACTTTTAAGCGGAAAGAGCAAATCTTATAATTAATCTCCCAAAGTATTTTTCGTATTCCTTCAATGGCTCGTATTCGTATCCAATTCCATTGAAGATATTTAAGTCCTTAGTCACTTTTCCTATATGGAACAGCAACCAATAATTTTCTTTAGGGTGTATCTTGACAAAAGCAATAGTCGTCTGCCCTTCTCTATAAGATCGTTTATTGGGGTAATTATGATAATGCCCTTCGAACATCACTTCAAGGTTACCATTTTTAAAGTCTTCTATTGGGTTCCAATTATCTCTAAACATCAAATTGAACCTTATCTTCACGTTTGACAAATCCTTGATTTGCAAAATCTCATTTAGATTTATTTTGTCCATCTTTCAATGTATTAGTTAAATGTCAACTTCAAAAAGTTTGATCAATATTACTCACACAGGACCTAAAGACACAGGCAAAGGACGCTTAAATCTATTAGCGACCCATAGTTTGCCCTGATGAGGAAAGTAGTCTCAACAATTAGAGGCAGCATATTATTAATAAGGAAATTTTAGTGCTCTTTGCGCCTTCCTTTGCGCACTCCTGTGGTTAAAAAAAATCTAAAAAAAGACCTTCGGGGTTTTGAAAACCCCAAAGGTCTGAAATACTTAAGGCTCAAGCGCTGCAACACCCGGAAGTATTTTCCCCTCCATATGCTCTAGCAATGCGCCTCCACCGGTAGACACAAAAGAAACATCATTGCCGAAACCGAATTTATTTACCGCCGCAGCAGAGTCCCCTCCCCCAATCAGTGAATACGCACCTGCTTTGGTGGCTGCCACTACTGCTTCGGCCACTGCCTTGGTTCCTTTATCAAAGGATTCCATCTCGAATACACCCATCGGGCCATTCCAGAGTATAGTTTTTGATTTTAAGATTGTAGCTGCAAAAATTTCTCTTGTTTTTGGACCGATATCCAAGCCCATCCAGCCATCAGGGATTTCGCCTTTATTAGCCATTCCCTGCTCCGCATCATTGGCAAAAGCTTTGGAGATCACCGTATCCTCAGGCAAAATAAGATTGACACCTTTAGCTTTTGCTTTTTCCATCAGTTCTAATACGAAATCTAACTTATCTTCTTCCAATAGCGAATCCCCGATAGTTCCTCCCAGTGCTTTCGCAAAAGTATAGGACATACCCCCTCCAATAATCAAATTATCCACCTTATCGAGTAGCTTCTCAATGATTAGAATCTTATCAGCGATTTTAGCACCTCCCATGATCGCCGTATAAGGACGCTCAGGGTTATCAAGAACTTTTTCTGCATTTTTTAATTCTGAACGCATCAAGTACCCACAGACTTTCTCTAAGAAAAACTGAGCGATAACTGCTGTAGAAGCATGTGCTCGATGTGCAGTACCAAAGGCATCATTTACATAGATTTCACCAAGTTTGGCAAGTTTCTTTGCAAAGTCCTTGTCTCCTTTCTCTTCTTCTTTGTGAAATCGTAAGTTTTCTAAAAGTAGTACCTCGCCCGGTTTTAATTCCAAAGCAATGAGTTCGGCCTCTGTACCAATACAATTTTGAGCAAACTTCACAGGACGACCCAATGCTTTTTCTAATGTCACTAGGATATGCCGAAGGGAGTATCTTTCATCTTCCACACCTTTTGGTCTACCCAGATGAGACATTAAAATCGCTGATCCGCCATCATTCAGAATCTTTTCAATCGTAGGGATCGCTGCTTGAATTCGCGTATCATCTGTGACATTAAAGTCATTATCCAACGGGACATTGAAGTCCACTCTGACCAGTGCTTTCTTACCTTTAAAGCTCAGATTATCTACAGTTTTAATTCTTGGATTCATAAATAGGATTTGTAAGTTTTTATAAAAATACTGCTGTGAATTTATCAAAGATTGAGACAAAAACCTTTTTTTGACTTGATCTATTTATTTTTAAATAAGCTTCCCTGCAAGGATACAAGGAGCCAATTAGATTTTTTTTCGCTTCTACTTCGTTCGGCTCCTGAATGATTCATCGTTAACAATAGACCGTACTCAGCACCAGTTTTCAGAATCTATTCTCCAATCTCCAGCCTCTATCCTCTTTTTGCCGAAGCTCTTTTCAAGCGATCATTTATGGCTTTGCCTAAGTCATGATCCGGCACCAATTCTGCCAAAATAAACTCAATGTTCATGCCGTCCAAACTTCGCATCGCTGCGAAAAGATTAGCTGCTGCTTCTTTCAAATTACCGTTTTGGCTAAGTCTGAGTTGCTTTTCAAGCGCTACTTCTTTAGAAAAATTCTGAAAAGAAAGTACTCCAAAAGATTTTCCCTGACTCGTATAGTGTGGAATCAATTTAGTTAAATCACCTAGAACAAAAGGCTTGGCAGGTGCATAGTGACTTTCCAAAAGCCCAGGAGCTTGGGGATTTGAGGAGCTGTGATCCTGCAATTTTACTTTTCCAGCGATCGATTCAATGGCATCTATTTCCAATCCTCCCAATCGATAAATAACTACATCATCTCCTTCCATTCCAACGATCGTGCTTTCCAGTCCTACTTTGCAAGTCCCTCCGTCTAAAATCATTGGGATGAATTCCCCTAACTGAGCATTAACATGCTCGGGAGTAGTGGGGCTGATATAGCCAAAAGGGTTTGCACTTGGTGCTGCCAAGGGAAAATCCAGCGACTGAAGCAATGCTAAAGTCTGCGGATGATTTGGTACCCGAATCGCAACTCTATCTAAACCGGAAGTAACTAAGTCTGGAATTTGTGAAGTCTTGGGAAGTAATAACGTCAAAGGACCTGGCCAAAATGCCGACGCGAGCTTTCGAAGTGGTTCTGGAAATTCCGAACAATAAGTTGCTACCTCATCGATCGAAGCTACATGAATGATCAGCGGGTCAAAACTTGGGCGATTCTTGGTCTCGAAGATAGCTGCAACTGCCAGTGGATCTAGTGCATTTCCTGCCAGCCCATAGACCGTTTCGGTAGGGATGGCAACTAACTGCCCCTTTTCTAGAAGCTTTTTTGCTAAAATAAGATCCGTTGAAATCGCCACTTGTCTACTTACAGAAATCGTCTATCCAAGTTTGTGCCTCAGCAAAACCTAATGCAAGTGCCATTTTCAAATCGGCACAGCCTTCTTCCTTTTGTCCCAGAGCACTCATTCGAGTCACTCCAAGTAGGTAGTATGCCGCTGCATTTTTTGCATCCAAGTTCACAGCATTTGTCAATGACTCCAGCGCTCCTGCCGGATCGTTATTGCCCAATTGGGCTTTTCCTCTATTGAAGAACACCAAAGCCTGATTTGGATTGACCTGAAGTGCTGCATCAAAATCAAAGATCGCATCTTCATATTCCTCTAGCCCTAAAAGTGCCAAGCCTCGATTGTAATAAATATCAGTTTGGGCGGGATCTAAGCCACTAGCCATATTGAAATCCCCAACTGCTTCTTTGAAGTTCCCTAGTTCTAGGTTAGAGTTTCCTCGATTAAACCAAGGTTTGTAGGAGCTAGAGTCTGCTTCTATCGCCGTAGTGAATACAGGAATTGCTTTTTGGTATTCTTCCAACTGAAAAAATGCAACGCCTTTAGCATTAAGTGCCTGATTATTTGTTGGGTTTTCCTCCAAAAGCCGATCGAAGTATTCAATCGCCTCATTCCAGGATTGAGTATCCATCTTTGCCATTCCGGCTGTCATCAATTCCTCTTCTGAGGGCGCACAATTCACAAATAAGGCTAGGATCAATCCTAGCGGAAGTAATTTTTTCACAATTAGAAATTTGTGCAAATATAGTCAATCAGGCTTTTTTAAGCCGACTTAGCTGAAAGTTTCTCACGGAATTCGGCCGGAATAGGAGTTGGCTTCATGGAATGGCGATCCACCGATACCATCACACAGCTGCAATGCGCAAAAGTTACCAAAGTTCCATCGCTAGTT
>JAFMBQ010000037.1 GCA_017858365.1 Algoriphagus sp.
GGTTTAGGGTTGATTCTAGTAATTTAATTCAGGAAGCTTGAAATAATTTAAGATATAAGAAATAAGATGTATGATTTTCGGCCCTAAGCATTATCTCGATTAAGCTTCGCTGTTTTGAGCATACTAACAAAAATCGCAGTTAGCTCATTTCCTTCTTTCCATAAATCTTTAATCCTATCGGAATTTGAAAGGTTAGATTCTTGAATTATTTCTAACCAATATAGCGTCTCATCAGATTCTTCGACGACAATCCCAAGCTTTGCTATAAATTCAGCTTTAGATCTTCCGCGTAAAGCCGATCTATAATTTGCTCCGATAGAGGTAGAAGATCTTATGATTTGGTTGGTTATTGCAAAAGTTGAGTTTTTTCTAGGCAATTCTTCCGTCATAGCTATGACCGCAATTGCGAAGTCTTTTGTCCTTTTTTTTAACTCTTCTTTCATAATCATCTATTTAGGGAAATACGGAGTAAATACATCATAAATCTAATCTCTTAAATCCTAAATCAGTAATCGTATTTCCCCTTCCACTTTCCGCTCAAATACCTCCTAAGCTCATTTTCCCTTGCATTATCGCCAGGATCATAGAGTTTCAGGCCTTTTATTTCATCTGGCATAAATTCCTGCGCGACGAAGTTGCCCGGAAAGTCATGGGAATATTTATAAGCCTTCCCGTAGTTCAAATCCTTCATTAGTTTGGTGGGTGCATTTCGTAAAGCCAATGGCACGGACAAATCCCCTTTTTCTCTCACCAAAGCCTGAGCCTGATTAATAGCCAGATAGGCTGCATTACTTTTCGCACTACTTGCCAAATAGGTCACGCACTGCGAAAGGATAATTCTGGATTCTGGGTAGCCGATAATTTTGACGGCCTCAAAGCAGTTTGTAGCGAGGAGCAAAGCATTCGGATTGGCATTACCAATGTCCTCTGAAGCCAAGATCACCAAACGGCGGGCAATAAACTTCACATCCTCCCCTCCTTCGATCATTCTAGCCAACCAATATACCGCTGCGTTGGGATCCGAACCACGAATCGATTTGATAAAAGCCGAAATAATATCGTAATGCTGCTCCCCGGATTTATCGTAAAGAGCGACCTTCTGCTGAGCAATTTGCATGACAATTTCATCTGTGATTACGCAGGGATTTTCATTGATTCCATCAATCACGATTTCCAGTAAGTTCAGCAACTTTCTCCCATCACCACCAGAAATCCGTAGTAAAGCGTCCGTTTCTTTTAACTCTACTTTGATTTTTTTCAGATCCAAATCTTTCTCCAAAGCTTGATGGACCATTGCTTCTAAATCTGATTTCCCTAGTGGATTCAGTGTAAAAACCTGACATCTAGAAAGTAAAGCCCCATTTACCTCGAAAGATGGATTTTCCGTAGTGGCGCCGATCAGTCGGATTACTCCTTTTTCCACGGCTCCCAAAAGTGCATCCTGCTGGGATTTATTGAAGCGATGAATCTCATCAATAAAGAGAACCACTCCCATCTGAAACTTAGCCTTCTCAATTACTTCCCGGATATCTTTTACTCCGGAACTAATAGCCGAGAGCGTATAGAACGGCGCTTTAATCTCATTGGCAATGATATTAGCAATAGTGGTCTTACCCACGCCAGGAGGTCCCCAAAGAATCAAAGAGGGGACATTTCCCGACTTAATTGCTTTGTGGAGAAAGGAAGTTGGTGAGGATAAATGAGCCTGACCAATCAGGTCTTCTAGCCTATTCGGACGCATTCTTTCTGCCAATGGAGTATTGTTCATTCTTAAGAATCTGGATTCAAAAGCCAAGATACAGAGAAAAGAAAAAATGCCTCATAAGGCCTTTCTTTATATGCAAAGATTATCTGAAGTTTAAAGATTTGAAATCCTCCTCCCAAACTCCTCCAATTGATCATCTCCAAAGTCATGGTGGGTCACAAAGCGTACTAAGTCTGGACCAAACTTGACGGATTTGATGTCTTTTGTAGCAAGCTTTGCCATGAAATCTTCTGGAGAAATTCCAACCAATCTAGCAATTACGATATTCGTAGCTACCGGTAGCACTTCAGAAACAATGGATAATCCTTGAAGCATTTCGCCTAACTTTCTTGCTCTAGCATGATCTTCTTTCAAGCGATTAACCTGGTGATCCAGTGCATAGATTCCAGCAGCTGCCAAAAATCCCGCTTGGCGCATTCCTCCACCAAAGACTTTACGGACTTTCCGTGCTCGTTTGATGTCACTTTTGGAACCAAGCAAAAGAGATCCAACAGGGCATCCAAGTCCTTTACTTAGACAAATGGAGATCGTATCAAAATGTGCGCCCCAATCCGCTGGACTCTCCCCAGTTTCCACCAAGGCATTGAATAATCGTGCCCCGTCCAAATGGAGCTTCAATCCTTTCTCCTGACAAAGTGCTTGAATGGGTTTGATTTCATCCAAGGTATAAATACTTCCTCCTCCTTTATTCATGGTGTTTTCCAGAGAAACCAAGGTCGTTTCAGGTGCATGGACATCATCTGGATTGATGGAAGCTGCAATTTGAGCGGCAGTTATTTTCCCTAAATCACCATCTAGTAATTTCACCGAAGCCAAAGAATTCGCCATAATCCCTCCACCTTCATAGAGGTAAATATGAGAATATTTATGGCAGATTACCTCAGTTTGAATTCGCGTATGTAGCCGAATCGCAATCTGATTGGTCATGGTGCCGGAGGGGCAGAAAATCGCTGCTTCCATTCCAAATAATTTGGATGCTTTTTCCTCAAGGGCATTGATTGTCGGATCCTCTCCGAATACATCGTCTCCAACTGGAGCGGAAAACATCGCCTCACGCATCCCTGCAGTTGGCCTAGTCAGCGTATCACTTCTTAAATCAATAATCATTTTCTAGTAAAATAGTCGTTTTTAGAACTTCTTGATGGCGCCAGGGTTTTGATCGCTGCAGCAGCTTCGATAGGCCGATCAGTTGCCAAAATATCAGCTCCTTTTTGCACAAAACCTGCATAAATTTCATCCCCTCTGGAAATAGCACTTCGGTCTAAGTTGCCCAAAGCACCAAGAATGGTAAAGACCCCTTTTTCATGTAAGGCTTTGTTGAATTCCTGTGGTCGCTCAACCACTCCGGTAAAAGCAATCACCCGAGTCCAAGGAATCCCAGTTTCCTCAAACCGTTGAATCTCCTCCTTATTTCGGATCGTGATGGAAAGCATTAACTCTGGAGCCAAATAATGCATTTTCTTTGCTGCCGCAAAACTGTAAGTTATCACCGCAGCATGTGCTTCTGAGTCAGTCTCACGGATCTCAGCAATCAATTTTTCATAAGGCACAGACTGCTTCACATCTACAGTCAGTAATACTTTTCCTTTTGACCAAATCAATGCTTCCTTGAAAGTGGGCACCCTGTAAGTAGTTTGAGCACCTATTTCATCCTTGAGAAATAAGCCCTGAATATACACATAAGTCACGTCCTGGACTTTACCTTTTCCGGTGGTAGTTCGCTCCAGATTATCATCGTGCATCAACACTAGCACTCCATCTTTGGTCATTGCCACATCGAGCTCTATAATAGCCGGAGTGAATTTGATAACATTGGCAAAAGTCTCAATCGCATTCTCTGGAAATCCAGGATAAGGTCCTCCACGATGTGCTGAGACTAAGGGAATCCGATCCGAAGTCCAGCTATAAAAATCACGAGTCTCCTCCAGATCTTCTACCTGAATCAAAAAATCTCCTGTCTCAACAGCGGAAACTTCTTCGTCTACTATTAGCTCATCAGTAGCGGAATTTTGCCCGCAACTTGAAAAAGCGAGTGCGAGAAAAAGAATCCAATTCCAGTTAATCCTCATTTTTCTTTGCTTCTTTTTTGAAGATAAAATCTAATCCGCTGCTCCGCTTTTGAAAGATCTCTTCCATATCCTTCAGCTCCAAATTTAGTGCTTTGGTAGAAATCTGAATCTCCACCAACGAAATCAAGAGGGAAACCAAGAGCGAACCCATACTTCCCACAAATACCCAATTCGCAGCCATCGTATAGCCTCTGAAGAGCAAATACATACAAATGATGCATAATAAAAAGCTAAATACTCCGAAGAGCTGCATGTTTTTGATCAGTGTCAAGCGCCGACGGAGATTATGGATTTGTTCTACGATGATTTCTTGATCGGGACCTTTGAGGTAGTTTTTATGAAGCCCTCTGATCAGGCTTGCGATCGCCAAAAACCGATTGGTAAAGGCCAGCATCAATAGCGTGATTGCTGAGAAAAGAAGGGCTGGAGTAGAGAGTTGGAGTTCCATATATTTTTGCGTGTTTTTAAAGATGGCTCATTTTGAGAAAAGCACAAAAAAGCCTACTCTTTTTTGAGCAGGCTTTAGAAATGTAAGTAGTGTACTTATTTATGCTACGTTCCCAATTACGACAAGCTTATCTAAAGTTGGCGCCTCAGAACCTCCCTTTGGCTCGATGGTGATTGCAAAAGCTCCGGCTTGTGCCACGGCCTGCATTTGCTGTAGTGTCATCTTCATTCCTTCATTGACCAGACCTATTCCGATTGGACCTTGATCTCCAATTGCCCATAGCTGATAATCATATTCTTCACTAAGTTCGTTGAGGTTATTCACAGCTACAAAGACTTCATTCGCACTTTGATCCCAGAAAAGATTGACAGAAGCATCTTTCTGCATGTTCAGACTTTCTCCTTTGAGTTTGACCAATCGGAAATCACCAGCGACTAATTTGTCCAGCTGAGATTCTTTCTCTTCAAATTCCAACTTAACCTGATTCAGATTACCTGCCATTACGGATTGATCTTGAAGCAGAGCTGTGAATTGTTGCTCTTTTTCATAAAACTTACCTGCGTAGAAGATCGCTGCCGCAGAGGCTAAAACCGCTACAATTGATGCCGCTACTGCAAATGATTTCCAAGGAGAAAGTGGAACTACTTTACCTTCCATTGGAGCTGTTCCAAGACTTGACTTCGTGTCCACCTTGAATTCAGATTCAAGTGAATCAAAAATCTTGGTTTTTACCACAGTCGAAGGGACTACTCCGATGCTATTGTCGATGTCAAACATTGCTTGCTCCAGCTCGTCCAACTCTTGTTGGATCTCCGGGTATTGTGCCGCCATGGAAACCACTTCTGCACGCTCGCGCTCCGAAAGCTCTCCCAGTAGGAAGAGTTCCAGTTTGCCTGATGTGATGTATGCTTGAATATCCACTTATATGCTGTCTATATTTTTCTTTAATACTTGAATTGCTGCGCGAACACGTGACTTTACAGTACCGAGTGGTATGTCAAACTCCTCGGATATTTCCGAATGGGTATATCCTTTAAAGTAAATATGCTCAATGATGAAATGCTGATCCTCATTCAAATCATTCATTAATTCCTTCACACCGATGCCATTCACATGATCAAGTGTGTCTGAATTGCTTTCAAAACCATATACGAAGTCATCAATCGTATTGGTCTTATTGGATTGAGAAATTTCTTTTGATCGAGTTTTATCGATGGCAGAATTCCTACAAATATTTGCCATCCAGGTGTATAGTCGGCCTTTTGATTCATCGTAGCTGTTGATTTTCTGGATGATTTTGACAAAAGAATCATGGAATACTTCCTCTGCTAAATCCTTATCAAAGATGATCCTGGAAACCACCCCAAAAAGTGCACGCGAATATTTTTCATAGAGATATTCTGTGGTCTTTCGGTCTTTGGCCCTGAGGCCCGCGATTAGTTGTTGTTCTTCCAAGGGGAATTAATTGGTGGTAAAAACAAAGCACAAGATCAATTGCTCAATCTTGTGCCTTCAAGTTATCTAAAATTCTACTTTTTACAAGTGAATTACTTCATCATAAGCTGCTGCTGCAGCTTCCATGATCGCTTCCGACATGGTAGGATGAGGATGTACCGTTTTAATCAATTCGTGACCAGTAGTCTCTAGCTTACGAACTGCCACAATCTCAGCGATCATCTCAGTTACGTTTGCTCCGATCATGTGTGCTCCAAGAAGCTCACCGTATTTCTTATCGAATACTAATTTCACAAATCCATCTTTAGCTCCGGCTGCTGAGGCCTTACCAGAAGCTGAGAATGGAAATTTACCAATTCTCACTTCGTAGCCTGCCTCTTTAGCTTTCGCCTCAGTCATACCTACAGAGGCGATCTCAGGCGAACAGTACGTACATCCCGGAATATTCCCGTAGTCTAATGGCTCTGGATGATGTCCTGCGATTTTCTCTACACAAATAATCCCTTCCGCAGAAGCAACGTGTGCCAAGGCTGGTCCAGGAACCACATCTCCGATCGCATAATAACCAGGCATATTGGTTTTGTAATACTCGTCTACTTTGATCTTTCCTTTTTCTACTAGAATCCCTACATCTTCCAAGCCACAATTCTCCAAATTAGAGACTACACCTGCAGCAGACAGAACAACGTCGCATTCTAAAGTCTCTTCTCCTTTGGCAGTTTTTACGGTCACTTTACATCCAGCACCTTTCGTATCTACTGCCGTAACCTCTGATGAGGTCATAATGGTAATTCCAGATTTTTTGTAAATTTTTTCCAACGCTTTGGAAACCTCCACATCTTCTACAGGCACGATTCTATCCAGGTATTCTACAATGGTCACTTCTGTACCAATGGAATTATAGAAGTATGCAAACTCCACTCCGATGGCTCCAGAACCTACAACCACCATTTTCTTTGGTTGCTTTTCCATGGTCATAGCCTTCCGATATCCGATGATTTTTTTATCGTCGATTTTCATTGAAGGCAATTGCCGAGCACGAGCTCCAGTAGCGATGATGATATTTTCAGCCGCATAGACTGTCTTTTTTCCTTCCTTATCAGCAACCTCGATTTTCTTACCAGCTTGTATTTTACCCCAACCTGCAATCACATCGATTTTATTTTTTTTCATCAAAAAAGTAACGCCTTTACTCATGCCGTCAGCAACTCCTCTGCTTCTTTTGATCATTCCTTCAAAGTCAGCATTTGCCTCTTTGACAGTGATTCCATAATCCGCTGCGTGCTGGATGTATTCAAAAACCTGTGCACTTTTTAAAAGTGCTTTGGTCGGGATACAACCCCAGTTCAAGCAAATCCCACCCAACTCTTCTGCTTCTATAATGGCTGTTTTGAGGCCAAGTTGCGAAGCACGAATAGCGGCTACATATCCACCTGGACCACTGCCCAACACGATCAAATCATATTTTGTCGAAGACATATTTTAAAAACTTTATTGAAAACTGATTAAAACTATGCAAAAATAGGCCTTTTGGACTCAGAAAAAAATTCTGCGTTTGACCCCAAAAAGGCTCAAATACTAATGCCAAACTTTTTTTTGAGATATAATCAAAATAGAATTTTATCGATCGCTACATCTGGGAAATTAAATTCTATCAATTCCCATCTTCGCCATTGATTCAGACTCGATCAGGTTTAAAATCGAAACCCATTGAGTTTAAAAATCGGATACTTTATCTTTTTTTCTATTTTTGGACAATCAAAATTCAAAACTAATGGGATTACTTTCAGGAAAAACAGCCTTGATTACCGGAGCTTCCAAGGGCATCGGTCGGGCAATTGCCATCAGATATGCACAAGAAGGAGCAAATGTCGCCTTCACTTTTTTATCAAGTGTAGAAAAAGGTCAGGCTCTTGAAGCAGAGTTAACCGCTTTTGGAGTTAAGGCAAAAGGCTATCGATCCGATGCGTCTGACTTCAAAGCAGCTGACGAATTGGTCAATGCAGTGGTAGCGGAATTTGGTGCACTGGACATTTTGATCAACAATGCTGGAATCACTCGCGACAATCTCTTGATGCGAATGACAGAGGAAGCATGGGATGATGTAATTGGCATCAATCTGAAATCCTGCTTCAATACCGTGAAAGCCGTTACAAGAACTATGATGAAAGCAAAAGCTGGATCCATCATCAATATCACTTCTGTGGTGGGCATCAAAGGAAATGCAGGTCAGGCGAATTATGCTGCTTCGAAGGCTGGGATTATCGGCTTTACTAAATCAGTTGCATTAGAACTTGGCTCTAGAAATATCCGATCCAATGCAGTTGCTCCTGGGTTTATCGAAACCGAAATGACTGCAGTGCTTGACGAAAAAACAGTTCAAGGCTGGAGAGATGGCATTCCGATGAAGCGTGGTGGACAGCCAGAAGAAGTCGCCAATGCTTGCGTGTTCTTGGGTTCAGATATGAGCAGCTACATTTCTGGTCAGGTGCTCCAAGTGGATGGTGCGATGTTGACTTAACCTTTGAGGTCTTAAAGACCTCGAAGGTTTTTATTTACATAAGACCTTCGAGGTTTGAGAAACCTTAAAAGTCAGGCGAACGGCTGGAGCAATTCTGCTGTTTTTTTGTTTTAAACGCGAAGTGCACTAAGGGACGTAAAGCGATGGGGATTTATTTATTCGCTAATTAGTTATCCCCGAACCGACTCAAATCAATCTTATAAAACTCGTACTCATCCTCTGACTTTTGCTCGGGTTTATTCATAAAAAGACCTTCGGAGGTCAAGAACCAATTCTCTAACTCAAGTTCGCCTTCGAAGTCGAAAAAAAACTCTCCTTTTGGCTCCCATTCTCCAGAAAAGATGCTTAACACATAATGCTTTGTACGGTCAAAATTAGTCTCCCCTTCGCCTGATTCTTTAATCTTTGAACATCTCAAAATAAGGTCTCTTTGGCCATCATAAAATAGAAACATATGCTTTGAAGCTTCTTTTGGTAATGCCCAAACGGTATTGATATCTCCCCAAGGAAGAATTTCACTTGCCATATACTTAAACTTTTGACTACTAGGAGGAGCTACCTTCTTTATCAATTTCAAATTCTTAAGGACATAAATTGTATCAGAATAAGGCCAACCTAATAAGTATTGCTCTCTAGATTTATCCAAATCGCCAAACAACTGAGTAGCTGTCATATCTCCCTCAAATTGATCGTAGCCTCCTGGAATTTCGAATGCACTATTTACCACTTTTCCAGTCTCAATATTAATCTGACTAAGCCAGCTTTTAAAAGCTAAAGGAAATGCCGTTCGTATCTCCCCTGGCTTAGTGTTTGGCCCCAAATTGACCCAATAAGTCGGGTTTTGACCAATCTGCAGGTAGGGTGAATTGAATTGCATCAATCCATTTATAGGCTGAATATGAACATCTTCCATCATGTTCTTAGAATCTCGCAAATTGGATTTGACATGACTAGTTTTATTACCGATTGAATCATATACTCCAATTTCTCCTAAGTCACTAAGGCCTATAAGTTTATTTGGAGAAACTATATAGGTAGACCACGCACCTTTAAGGGAATTTGGACCTTCTGAAGCGATTTGGATTTGATAAATTTTTTCTCCCGATTTAGTATCAGCGAAATTTATTGCCCTGCCATTAAATTTGGTCGCTCCAGAGGTATAAACAATCCATTCTTTTCCATCTTTTTCGATAGAATTAACAAGGTAAAAACTTGAAGTCTGGTTATCTTTTTTCAAAGAAAAATTCCCCACAATCAACTCCTCCAATTTCCCCTGATAAATTTCCTCCGGACTTTTCTCAGCACAGGAAAAAGCAAAAAGCAGAGCTGCTATTACTAGTATGTTTTTCATTTACGGGATTTTCAAAGCTTAACTAAATATAAAGAAAACTTCTCCCGCAAAGGCGCCAAGGCGCAAAAAAAAATAATCCTAAAATTGAGCTTTCACACTAAGCTGCGCCCTCTGCTTAGCCAGCTATCGGGACTCCGCGTCCACTGTGGTAAAAAAACAAAAGCCCCGAATCTAAATCCGAGGCTCTTGCAACCTTTGAGGTGTTATTGTGAGCTACAATCTAGCGAACAATCTCCTCGAAGGTTTTATTTTACCTAAAGATAGGTGCTCAAGACCTTCGAGGTTTTTAAAATCTCAAAGGTCTATCAAGAATCCTTTTCCAAAAACGGGTAACGATAATCCTTTGCAGGAACAAAAGTCTCCTTGATCGTACGTGGAGAAACCCAACGTAGTAAGTTGATCATTGATCCAGCTTTGTCATTGGTACCCGAAGCTCTTGCTCCTCCAAATGGCTGCTGACCTACGACTGCACCAGTTGGCTTATCATTGATGTAGAAGTTACCCGCTGCATTTTTTAGCTTTTGCGTAGCCATCTCTACCGCGTAGCGATCCTGAGAAAAAACTGCGCCAGTCAAAGCGTAAGGAGAAGTCTGGTCGACCAGCTCCAATGCTTCCTCATAATGCTCGGCATTATAGACGTAAATGGTCAATACTGGACCAAAAATCTCTTCACACATCGTCGTGTACATTGGGTCTTGTGTCACAATCACCGTTGGCTCAATAAAGAAACCTTGCGACTTGTCACAATTTCCGCCTGCAATGATTTCCGTGATTGGATTGATCTTCGCTGAATTGATGTAACCTTCAATTTTATCAAATGATTTCTCATCGATTACTGCATTTATGAAATTGGTGAAGTCCTCTGTTGGCCCCATTTTTATTGACGCGAGATCTTCAAGCATGTATTTTTTCACTTCTTCCCAAATATTAGAAGGGATGTAAGCTCGTGATGCTGCAGAGCATTTTTGACCTTGAAATTCGAATGCTCCTCGAACCAAGCCTACTGCAACGGCTTTTGCATCTGCAGATTTATGTGCGATAACAAAGTCTTTTCCACCGGTTTCACCGACGATTCTTGGGTAAGACTTATACTTATGAATGTTCGTTCCGATAGTCTTCCAGATATGCTGAAATACACCTGTAGAACCTGTGAAGTGAATTCCGGCAAAATCAGGATGATTGAAGATCACGTCTCCGGCAGTTGGACCATCGACATAGATCAAGTTGATCACGCCATCCGGCACACCTGCTTCTTTGAAGACCTCCATCAATACATTCGCTGAATAGATCTGGGTGTAAGCTGGTTTCCAAACAATGGTATTCCCCATCATGGCTGCAGAAGTAGGGAGATTCCCTGCAATTGCGGTAAAGTTGAACGGAGTCAAGGCAAACACAAAGCCTTCAAGAGGTCGCTGCTCCAATCGATTCCAGATCCCATTTCCAGAAACTGGTGGTTGCTGAGCATAAATCTCAGTCATGTATTTTACATTAAAGCGCACGAAATCGATGAACTCACAGGCTGCATCGATCTCTGCTTGCATAACATTTTTAGATTGCCCAAGCATCGTTGCAGCATTGAGTTTAGCTCGATATGGACCTGCGATCAGATCGGCTATTTTTAGAAAAATAGCTGCTCTCTGCTCCCAAGCGAGATTTTCCCAAGCATGTTTTGCCCCCATAGCAGCATTAATTGCTTGCTCCACATGGGAAGCATCCCCTTCGTGAAAGTGACCTAAGATATGCTGGTGATCATGAGGAGGTGACATGGGACGGGTTTTCCCAGTACGTACTTCATCACTTCCGATATACATTGGCACATCGATTTGTTTAGATCTCGCTTCTTCCAAAGCAGCTTTCACTTCTTTTCGCTCTGGGCTTCCCACAGCATACGATTTCACTGGCTCATTCACTGGAACCGGCACATTGAAAAATCCTTTTAACATACTATTTGGAGTTTATTTGGTTTCTGTTTAAGCCAAAGATAAGGAAAGGGGATTATTTGGCTAGTGATTTTGGAGACAAAACATCTTAGAGCAAACTTTCCAATTCCTTCAAATGGGCAATAGTGTAGGTTGGTTTCAAGTCAATTTGTTTTCCCTCAGGGTTGAAATAAACTTGATCAATCCCTGCATTGATTGCCCCCAAAATATCTGAATTGGGATTATCCCCGATCATCAGACAATGCTCATGTCTTGTCCCAAGCTTTTCAACAGTATGATGAAAAATTCGAGCATCAGGCTTTTTGTGGCCAGTAGTCTCTGAGGTCACCACTAGGTCAAAATAAGTGGTAAGTTTAGCCGAATTCATTTTTTTAGCCTGTGACTCGTCAAATCCATTTGTGATTACATGCAATTGATATTTATTCTGGAGGTAGCCCAAAATCTCAAAGGTATATGGGAAAACATGCGACTTGGAAGAGGTTCGATGCATAAAGTCCTCTTCAAATTCTGCAGGAATAGCATTAGCCATTCCCCCTGCATGTGAGAAAATTCTGGGAAATCGTGTTTTTCTGAGATTAACTTTATCTATTCTCCCCACATTATAATCATCCCAAAGCTGGTAGTTGATATGATGAAAAGAATCGAAGAAATTTTGGAAAGTGGGGATTCCCAATCCTAGTAAATCATAGTGATGATAAAGTTCGGAAAGTGATTCGGTGACATTTCGGTCATAATCCCAAAGGGTATGATCCAGGTCAAAGAAAATGTGTTGGTAAGTTTTCAAGGCTTTTATCGACGGTATTGGTTGTTTTGAATTTTATTAATGGCGAGTTCGCGGTTGGATTTCAGGATCTCAAAAGTTTCCTGATCGCGAATCAGACTCGGATCTTTTTGGATAAACTTGAAAATCTGCTGAATGATTTCGAGGTATTCTTCGAGAATGTAATAAAACACCCATTGATCTACCCTTCGACTTCCGAGGAGTCCCGCATTTTTCAATGAGATCAAATGTCGGCTGGTTTTGGTCTGAGTAAAATCTAAAATCAATTCAAAGTCAGAAATTGATAATTCTTTATTAATCATCAATAAGTGGAAAATCCTCACTCTAGGTTCTTCTGAGAGTGCTTTGAAGATTTTTAAGCCATAGTTTAAACTGATATTTTTTAATCGCATTTGTAAGTTTTAACGCAGTTTATGCAATGAAAATAAAAATTCATCCGAAATTAGGGTATTATCGCACCGAAAACAGAACTATACGCTGGCTAATAAGTTAATTTATTTGTGAAAAGCTCAATTACATACCCTTCGCTATTAATTTTTGTCCTAGGTTTTATTTTTTCGGTAAGCCAGGCAAGCGCCCAAGATCAACGAGAGAAAAAAGTAATCCAGCTTTCTGGTATTATTCTTAACGCTGATAGTACAGATGCTGTGCCAGGGGTAAATATTTACGTCCCGAAGAAAGGGCGAGGAACCAGTTCCGGTAGATTTGGGTACTTCTCCATGCCGGTGTTAGAAGGCGATAGTATTATTTTCTCGTTCATTGGTTTGAAAAAACAAAGCTTTAAAATCCCGGAAAGAGTAGAAAATGATCGGATCAGCTTGATCTTGACTATGGAGGTTGATGAGATTGCCCTTGCAGAAATTGAGGTCATGCCCTATCCTACCGAAGCAGAATTCAAGCAGGCGATCCTTGCAATGAATGTGGTAGATCCCATGTCAATTAGCCGGGCGAATATGAGCCCAGAGATGCTACTTCGTTGGGCGGAGAGTATGCCAGCATCAAGCAATGAGAATTTCCGCTATTTCCAGCAGGGTCGGATGCTTCAGAATCAAGACCTCTATGGTCCTAGACCACTTCGATTGCTCGATCCTTTTGCTTGGTCGCAATTTATTCGATCGATTAAGCGGGGAGATTTGAAGCGGAAGGATTGATTTAAAATTTAATTTCTTTGCTCGCAGCGACGGAGGGAAAACTCCCGCAAGGGCGCAAAGTCGCAATTTTAATTTACTAATCCATTTATCAATCCTATACAGACTAGCAGTCCAAAAACTAGTCTTTTATAAATCAAAAAAGTGATATCGACAAAAATCTTTGAAATATCGTTTTCGTGCATAAGTAGGCAGATTTATATAATACGGAAAAACAACTGCGTCTTTGCACCTTCGCGGGAGATATACTTTTCATTTGCCCGGTCGCAGCGGAGCGAAAAACTCCTGCAAGGGCGTGAAGGCGCAATATTAATCTATTAAGCCATTTACTACTCTTTTTATTCCATCCGTTAGCTTATCCTCATTAAAGTTAATCAGCATACCCAATCTCATTCCTGTTAATTTAAGATAAGTCCGAAGTTGCTTCGGATGAACTGGAAGAAGTTTCTCTACTGATTTCAACTCAATAATTACCCTATTATTAACAATGATATCTGCGCGAAAACCTTGATCCAACTTCATGTCTTTCCAAATTACAGGAATTGCCACTTCAGTCTGAACATCTAGTCCTCTTAATCTCAACTCAAATACAAACACTACCTGATAAACTGACTCTAGCAATCCTGGACCTAACTTTTTGTAAATTAAAAAAGTGATGTCGACAATAATCTTTGAAATATCGTTTTCATGCATAATTAGGCTGGTTTAAAAAATTCGAAAAAACTGCGCCTTTGCGCCTTCGCGGGAGCTATACCCTTTGTCATTATAGAAAGTAACTCAATCAATCTCCGGTAGCACCCAATTCTCCAAGACACTCGGAATCCGCATCATTTGCTCGATAGCAGCTATTGATCTAGGGGCTTCGCCAGAGAGATTAATTGGGCCATCTTTGGTCACCAAAATATCATCTTCGATTCGTACAGCTATTCCCCACCATTTTCGATCACAGTTACTTCCTTCTGGAATGTAGATCCCTGGTTCTACTGTTAGTACTACTCCCTCTTTTAGACTTGCTCCCCGAACGCCACGATCGTGTACATCTAATCCTAAGTGATGACTTGTGCCATGTGGGAAATAGGAGTGATTTTCTCCAGCCTTGATAATTCCAAGTGCGACTAGGCCTTCATTGATGATTTTTCTACCTGCAGCGTCAATCTCTTCAAAACTTGCTCCTGGCTTACATAGTGCAATCCCAGCTTCCTGAGCTTGATAGACTAATTCATATATCGCGCGCTCTTCTTCATTGAATTTCCCACTAATTGGGATGGTCCGAGTCACATCTGCAGTATATCCTTTCCACTCCGCTCCAAGGTCCATGAGCAACAATCGATCACTAAGGTTTTGTTTGTCATTTTCAACGTAATGAAGAATGCAACCATTGTTCCCTCCTCCAACAATAGAAGGATAACCCAAATCCTCCGCCCCGTATCTTTTGAAAATAAACTCATGAACGCCCTGAATCTCTCGCTCAGACATTCCTGGCTTAGCCGCCTTCATGACCTCAATCTGACCTATCGCAGAAATCCTCACCGCCTTTTTCAATAAGGTGATTTCCTCAGCAGTCTTTACTTCTCTCAAGACATCCATCATCCCAGAGAGCGAAACGATATCGATCTTTTGGACAGGAAGCTGGGATTTAACACGCATCCGCTTTTCCGGAGAATCAGCTTTCATAAATTCAGCGACCATCGGATCATTTTTCAACTCTGGATATTGTCTACTCAATCGATTAATTAGTTTAATCACTCGCTCCGAAGATTCCAGATCTGAGTCTTTGATCATTGTATAAATCTGCGCATTTGCTTCTGTCAGTTGATCAGGGTATCCAGCAGCTTTTTTGAAATCAGCCACCATCCCGATCAGAGGCCTGTTAGTTGTACTTTCCTCTATGTCATTGGATAGACTAAAGGTGAATATTTGATCAAAATCAGAAGTATTTATTCCTGATTTTAAAGCAAAATCGGTATTGAAAAAGGCTACTTGAAAGCCCAACTCCCGCATCACCCCTTCTGATCCCAATCGTTTTCCATTCCACATTTCGGCATCAGGATCTCTATTTTGCACAAAAATCAACTCATCGACCATTTCACCATTTACCTCACGCGACTCACTGAAAATTACCAAAACAGCATTTGGCTCCCTAAATCCTGTTAAATAAAAAAAGTCAGTGTCTGGATGATAGCTATAATCGACATCATTGGTACGGTTTTTAACTGGGTTATTAAAGAAAACCGAGACTGATTTAGCAGGCATGAGTTTTCGGAGTTCGTTCCTTCTCCCCTTATGCCAATTTGAATCTAGCCCATCCTCGAAAAAAGACTGTGAAAACCCAGAAATTGAGATAAATAAAATGCAAACAGCGATTATGATTTTTTTCATTTTTATGGGGAATTAAATAATCGTTAATGTCTTATCTTTTGGCCATTTAACAAAGTCTTGAACCCAGATCAGGGCATATCCTTATATTTGGAAGATAAAAAAAATAGAAAATGAAGAGAATTTTGGGAATTACCTTGTTTTTGACCTTAGGTTTAGGGCAAGTTTATGCGCAGACAATTACAGCAAAGCCAAAGCTAATCGTAGGAATCGTCGTGGATCAAATGCGCCAAGATTACCTCTATAAATATGCTGATCGCTATGGAGAAGGTGGATTCAAGCGATTAATGAACGGTGGCTTTATGATGAAAAATGGCCACTATAATTACGTTCCAACTTATACTGGTCCAGGACATGCTTCAGTATATACAGGAACTACGCCCGCCACTCATGGGATCATCAGCAATAGCTGGTATGTTAAAAGTAATGGCCAGTCTATGTATTGTGCCGGTGACTCCACTGTAAATAATGTGGGAGGTACGCTTGGAAATGGTCAAATCAGCCCTAGAAATCTATTGACGACCACCATCACGGATGAACTTCGACTTGCGACGAACAAACGTTCGAAAGTAGTCGGAGTCGCTATCAAAGATCGTGGCGCAAGTTTACCCGCAGGTCATTTGGGTGATGCGTATTGGTTTGATAGCGAAAATGGCGAATTCATGACCTCAACCTACTACTATTCGGAGTTACCAAAATGGGTTTTGGATTTCAATTCCAAAAAATTGGTGGACAATTATTTGAATCAAACTTGGGAGACGCTTTATCCAATCGAAACTTATGTCCAAAGTATTGCAGATGATAATCCCTTCGAAGCGACATTTATAGGTAAAGACAGCCCAACTTTCCCATACAACTTAGCAGAACTTCGGGAACAAAACGGCGGTCCTGGCTTAATTTCCTCCACTCCTTTTGGAAATTCATTAACGCTTGATTTTGCAATCGCAGCAATGGAAGGTGAGAACCTTGGAAAAGGAAAAGAGACGGATTTTTTGGCGGTGAGCTTTTCATCCCCTGATTACATTGGGCATCGCTTTGGCCCAGCTTCTAAAGAAGTTGAGGATAACTATCTTAGGTTAGACAAAGAGATGGAAAAATTCTTGAATTACTTAGATAAGACCTATGGCAAAGATCAATACCTGATTTTCTTGACTGCAGATCATGGAGTCGCTGAAGTGGCTTCTCATATGGAGGCTGAAAAGATTCCTGCAGGCAATCTAAATGTGGGTTATACCACCGCACAACTCAAAGGTTACATGTCCGCACGTTTCGGAGAAGGAGATTGGGTTTTGAATGTTTCCAATGAGCAAGTATTCTTAAATGAAAAACTAATCAGAGATAAAGACTTGGATCTAGAAGATATCGAAGATGAGCTGGCTATTTTCTTACTGCGATTTAGAGGAATAAAAGAAGTCTACACTGCCACGGCAATGCGAAAAACAGATTTCAGCTCTGGACGAGCCTCATCTTTGCAAAATGGTTATAACTTCAAATCTTCTGGCAACCTACTCTTGATTCTTGAGCCAGGTTGGTTGACCGGAGGAGCAAAAGGAACTTCACATGGCACAGGGTTTACCTA
>JAFMBQ010000444.1 GCA_017858365.1 Algoriphagus sp.
ATTTCACTCCTGCAGGTAAAGGTGCACTAGTCGATGGAGCAAAAACTTCAATATCGACAGTTTCTGAATCGGTTGATGCTCCACTACTCGCTTTAGCTACCAGTTTGAAATTCCCAGCGGCAGTAGTAGAGTAAGAATAAGTTAATGCCGTCGCATCAGAAGCTTTTTTCACCTCCAAACCATCCAATTCAAATGATATCGTCGCAGCCGAGGAGGTTTCGGCTTTGAAATCGAAAGACTCACCCACCTCCAATGAGATAGCTGATGTGGTGGGAGCTGTAAAAGTTACTTGAAAACCCTGAGCGAGATTGATGAAATAGTCTCCGTTTGCCGTATTTTTTCCCTCTTTGGTCCCATCTCCATTTCTGAACACCATTCCAAGTCGGTAGATGGTTAATCCATTTGGGTTGGTAAAAAAATCGTTTGGAATAAGCTCATAAGTATAAAGATTTGTTTGACCTGTTACTCGGGTCATTTTCGCCTTTGGATCTGTAGTTCCCCAAGTAAATGGGACAATTGACCAAGTCGTTGATGCGGCAGATTCTGTAACTGCCCCAATATGGATATATACATCACAATTGCAATCTTTCAATCCAGCGGTACCTTTTGTAGCATCATAAGTGATTATCACTTTTTCACCTGCATTTGGTACCGCAGGCTCGGTGGTAATCTGAGCGAAACTTAGACCTACCGACCCAAAAATCAAAAAGATAAAAAGGATACACTTCAATATTTTCATTTGTTCATTAATTAAAATTAAGGTCAACATCTTTTAAAATCAGCCTAAAACATGACGTAATTTTCATAAGATTTTAGGTAACTAGATTTATTGAACGACCCACAAATCTTGGAATAATTAAATTTAAATAAACTTCGTGTTGAGTTTTTAGAGGCATCAAAAGTTTCCTAGAGTATTTTAAACCCTTAAACTTGAATAAACAACAGTAAAAGGAATATTTCAGACCAGACTTTTATTGCAATCGTTTGCGTTGACGATTGCATAAAAAAAGTATTTTTCAGTCCATGCTGATTTTACGTTTCAAAGGAATATAATTTCACCTTATTAACTCAAATTGTATTCTCCATCTTTTGGTTATAATTTGCCGATAAGCTATATAGGAATAATATAATTTTATGAAAATCGGACAAGCCACGATCAAAGATATCGCAAGAGAGTTAAACATCTCCTCATCCACAGTTTCTAGGGCATTGAAAGACTACCCAGGAATCAGCGATGAGACGAAGCGAAAAGTAAAAGAGGTGGCTGAAAAATTGAATTATAGACCTAATGCAATTGCACTTTCACTTCGAAAAAGCAGATCATTTACCATCGGAGTAATCATTCCTGAAGTGGTGCACTTCTTTTTCTCCACCGTAATCAGCGGCATCGAGGAAGTGGCCTCTTCAAGAGGCTATAATGTGATTCTTTCCCAAACCAATGAAAGCTTTGCCCGAGAAAAATCCAGCATTGACACCATGCTATCTAATCAAATTGATGGTTTTCTAGTGAGCTTTTCAAAGGAAACAACAGAATTTGATCATTTTTCAAAATTGCTTGATCAGAGCTACCCAATCGTGTTTTTTGATCGAGTCCCTAATATCCCAAATGCGATCAGCGTGATGGTGGATGATTACCAAGGAGCATACAAAGCCACTTCTCATCTAATTTCTCAAGGATATACTAAAATTTCACATTTGGTTGGACCTCCAACTCTCGCAATAAGCAGAGAGCGGGAAAGAGGTTATAGAGATTCACTTGCCAATCATGGCATTCAAATCTATCCGGAATTGATCATCGAATGTGCGTATGGCACAAGTGATGAAGGATTCAAAGTGACTGAAGCCTTATTGAAAAATGGGAAAACATTTCCAGATGCCATCTTTGCAAATAACGATATGGCTGCAGTTGGTGCTATGCTCGCTTGCAGATCCATGGGAATCAAAGTTCCGGACGATATTGGAATCGTAGGATTTAGCAATTGGCAGTTTTGCTCCATGATTGAACCAAGTTTGACTTCTGTTTCCCAACCTGGATTTAAGATTGGAGAAACAGCAACTCAAATGCTCCTTGATATGATCGAGAAAAAACTTGATCCAGACAGTATCACAGCTCCGATAGTACTTGAAACCGAACTTTTGGTCCGAAAATCTTCTGTCAAGTAGCCTATTTCTTGGAAATTTCAAAAAATATTCAGTTCCATTGCAATCGACTGAATCCCTTAAAATTTCAATTTTAGGAACTCTGATCCTTTTTTCTCACTCAAAATAGCCTATTAGGATTCCAATTGCTGATTTTTTCAATCAACAAACGTTTCTAAATTAGCCTGATTACTCTCATTATTTCCATAAAAGCATCTATGAAATCTACTGAATTCCCTCCCATACAATCCAGAAATTCTTCCAAACATATCGGTATGGGAGCAGTAGATTTATGGGAAGAACTACCTGACGGTCTGGAAGGAACTACCCAAATTGGAAGATTTAAATTCACTGTTTATCATTCGGGAATGATCCGGATTCAGGTAAATCGTTACGATACCTTTCAGCCAAATCCCTATTCGGTAATCGGTGAACCCAAAAGCACTGAATTCCAGATTTCTGAGGATTCTGGTATCTTGAAATTGAGGACAGAAAAGCTGACACTTCAACTTGATTTATCCTCATTCAGCTTAAGCTTTTTTGATGCAAAAGAAAAACTTTTGAATGCAGATGATTCACTGGGAACGGCCTGGATCGGCACAGAAGTAGCCTGCTACAAGCAAGTCCAAAAAGATGAAAAGTTCATTGGATTAGGAGAAAAGACTGGTAATCTGAATCGTTTTGGGAATGCCTACACAAATTGGAATACGGATTACTTCGCTTATGGAACCGGGGACGATCCGCTCTACATGAGCATCCCATTTTATATTGGAATTCATACTCGAGGAGCATATGGTATTTTCCTAGACAATACTCATAAGACAGTTTTCAATTTTGGTGCCTCTACCAATCGCTTTATTTACTTCAGTGCGGAGGATGGCGATTTAGACTATTACTTTATGCACGAAGATTCCGTTGCTGGAATCATCAGTAGCTACACTGAATTGACTGGAAGAATGGCCATGCCTCCTAAATGGTCATTGGGATTCCAGCAATGTCGCTATTCCTACTACCCAGATAAGGAAGTGACTACACTCGCAACTACCTTCAGAGACAAGGATATGCCTGCTGATGTGATCTACTTAGACATTCATCACATGGAAGCCTATAAAGTTTTCACTTTTGATGGAGTCAAATTCCCAGATGCGAAAAGTATGATCAGCGCTTTAAAAGCAAAAGGTTTTCGTGTAGTCGTGATTATGGATCCAGGTATCAAAGCCCAAAAAGGTTACTTTCCTTATGAGGAAGGATTAGAGAAAGATCTCTTTTTAAAATACCCTGACGGGAAAATTTACGAAGGGCAAGTATGGCCTGGATGGTGCGCCTTCCCTGACTTCACCAAGGCTGAGACTAGAACTTGGTGGGCAGAGAAAATGGCATTTTACACCGAGGCGGGAGTTGATGGTTTCTGGACAGATATGAATGAGCCTGCATCTTGGGGTCAGTTTACACCAAATTTGATTGAATTTGATTTTGAAGGCGCTTCAGCTTCGCATCGTGAAGCTCGAAATATATATGGAATGCAAATGGCAAGAAGTGCTCAGGAAGGATCTTTGCTCCAAAATAAATCTGAGCGACCTTTTGTGCTTACTCGAGCAGGCTTTGCTGGAATTCAACGTTATGCTGCAGCTTGGACAGGTGACAACGTCGCCTCAGAAGAACATATGATGGCTGGAATCAGATTAGTCAATAGTCTTGGATTGAGTGGCGTTTCCTTTGCAGGTTATGATGTTGGAGGTTTTGCAGGTGAGTCTAGCAAATCACTTTTTGCACGATGGATGAGTATA
>JAFMBQ010000445.1 GCA_017858365.1 Algoriphagus sp.
CTTCCCACACCTGTCCTTCTTGGAGTTCTCCGTCTCCCATCATGACATAGACTAACTTATCATCTCCGTCGATTTTTTTAGCTTGCGCAGCACCGAGTGCCACTGAAAGTCCCTGACCTAATGAGCCTGAGGCGATTCTTATTCCGGGAAGATGTTCTTCCGTAGCAGGATGACCTTGAAGTCTGGAATTAAGCTTTCTGAAGGTTTTTAATTCTTCTACTGGGAAATATCCGCTTCTCGCTAAAACTGAATACCATCCTGCTGAAAGGTGACCGTTTGAAAGAAAGAAAAGATCTTCGCCTTTTCCATCCATTTTGAAATCTGGACTATGTCTTAACTGGTCAAAATAAAGTGCTACAAAGAATTCAGCACAGCCAAGTGGTGCACCAGGATGTCCAGATTGAACTGCATGCACCATTCTCAACACATCTCTTCTGAGTTGAGTAGCGATTTTCTGGAGTTGTTCGATTGATTGTTTTTCCATTAGGGCTGGGTTATTTTAATATTTGTGCGGTGTGATCTTTCGTATTTACTTTTTCGATGATTTCAGCTATCATGCCTTCCTCATCGATGATAAAAGTGGTGCGGGCTGTGCCCATGTATTTTCTGCCATACATAGATTTCTCTACCCATGTTCCATAAGCTTCATGGACTTTCAAATCGGTGTCTGCAATGAGTGAAAAAGGGAGGGATTGTTTTTCGATGAATTTGATATGCGATTTTTCAGCATCTGAGCTGATTCCCAAAACCACATATCCGGCGTGCTGCAATGCCTCATAATTATCTCTCAAATTACAAGATTGGGCAGTACAGCCTGGAGTAGAATCTTTTGGATAAAAATAAAGGACTATTTTCTTGCCTTGGTAGTCTGAGAGTTTGATGGTTTCTCCGGTTTCAATTTTCGCTTCGAATTCTGGTGCCTTTTGGCCTACTTCTAATAACATAATGTTTGTTTTTTTGAATGGAAAATAAGTTAAAGTGTTCCCTTCCACTCGGTAATATTTCCGGCCTGGTCGGTTACTCTAAGAATAACAGGGCCTTTAAAAGGTTGTTCATCCAATTTTTCTGACCAAATGACTGCCTGCTTATGCTCATATCGCATCAAGACCCATTTCCCATTGACTGTGGCTTCGAAACTTTGAATTCCGGAGGAATTATCCCTGATCGTAAATCGAAGCTCAGACCCGCTTACTCTTACAGGTGAAATGGTGGGCTTGACATTATCCTGAGCTAAAACAAAAGTACCAAAATTTCTGGTTTTGAACCGGATAGTATTTCCTTCCCAAGTTCCCCCAACATATGACTTGTTTCCGTTTGCACTCTGTTGGTATACATAATAGCTGCTTTTATCGCCGGTAAATCCTGAAACATCTCAAGTAATGTCCATGGCGTTCCACAGGTTTTCATTTCCGTCGTTTATTTCTAATTGTGGGTTTGTATTACTTCCTGAGTGTTTGATTCGTAGGAATAAATCATCTAAAACAGTCTCCTTATCAAATCGAATCTGAACTTTGGGGTCGGCAAAAAACTGTTCTTTTCCGGCGGGAATCAATGCCTTAATGTTTAGAATCACCACTTCAGAGCAAATATCAATTTCCTCAGGCAACCCAAAATCCATGTCCCATAGATAAGTTCTGCTCTGACTATCCTGATAGGCGGGAAGCATCTCAAATGAATGTGCTCCAACAAAGAATTTTGCCAAACCACCATTTGGCGCAATAGGAGCTTTAATCTTCAAGATATTTCCTAAATAAGAAACAGTAGCTCTGGATGGTGCCCCGCCGTCATTTACGTTTCGCTCTAGATCTTGTCCTTGAAGCGAAAATTCAATCTTGCGCTCATTAGCGTAAGCGTCACGGAGTGCAAGCGTATAGGTTTTCTTTATCTTGGGTTCTAGTTCCAAATGTCCTGCTTGTGGATTTTTTGGAGAGATAAAATCAAACTTAAGATTAGGCTGTGCATAAAGTTTCGAAAATCGGTTTTGATGCGTGTACAATAAGAATTGCCTGCTGTAATTAAAATCAACTCGATCTACTACCTGCTTGAAAACTGTTCCGGATTCATCCGAAAGTTCGAAAGTTGGAAAACCGTTTCGATTGCTTGCACCATCGAGTTGATCATAGCTCTGAATTTCAATGCCCACTTTCCCGGTGATTTGAATCGTTCCGGGTAGCTTATAGCTTGAACCAGAGAGTGTAGGAGTCACTTCTAGCCGCTGAAACTTCCCATTCACCCGTGAATCAATGTGAAGTGGGACAATAGCGATTTTTTGAGGAGTAGGAGGGGTTTTATCACTAATCTCCGGAAACCCAAAAAGTAGGGGGTCCATTGCACGATCGAGACTATCTCTAATCTCGAAATGTAAATGTGGCCCTCCTGATGATCCGGTATTTCCCCCATTTGCGATTTGTTCTCCTTTTTTTACCGATAATTCGCCGGGTTCTGGATAAACTTCAAGATCGTTTGCCTTTGCTTCATACATCTTCTTTCTAATGTAAGTGGCAAGCTTTGGATTGAAATTCCGTAAGTGTCCATACAAGGTGATATGACCTGATGGATGCTTGAGGTAGATCACATTTCCATAGCCGAAAGAGGAAATTTTGATCCGGTGAATCCATCCATCTGCTGCCGCATAGATCGGCTCGCCTTCTTGACCTCCAAACTTATAATCCAAACCAGTATGAAAGTGATTTGGTCGAAGCTCGGAAAAATTTCCTGATAGGTAATTTACACCTCCAGGCTTCACTGGTGACCTGAAGTATCCTTTGTCAACTCCTTGACTTAGAGCTGAAAATGAAATAAAAAAGAGAAGGGAGAATAGGTGAGAGATTGCTTTATTTAACTTCAAAATCTATCATTTTTTGAGTGCCGATAAATCCTTCCAACCGATCTCCTACAGCCACAGGACCTACTCCCGATGGTGTTCCTGTATAGATTAAATCTCCTTTTTTCAGGGTGAAAAATTGAGATACATATTCGATGATTGTTCCGAAATCAAAAAGCATTAATGAAGTATTTCCTTTTTGCTTTTCAGTTCCATTGATCGTAAGATGAAAATCAATATTCTTCAAGTCCGAAAATTCAGTCACGGGTATAAAATCGCCAATTGGTGCTGAGCCATTAAAAGCCTTGGATATTTCCCATGGCAAACCTTTGGCTTTGCATTGGTCTTGAAGATCTCTTGCGGTAAAGTCAATACCAAGTCCGATTTCGTCAAAATACCTATTGGCAAACTTTTTTTGAATGTATTTTCCTTCTTTGCAAATCTTCAGAACCAATTCAGCTTCGTGATGAATATTGCTTGAGAACTCAGGATAATAAAAGGGATTACCATTTTTTAATAAAGCCGTATCAGGCTTGAGAAAAACTACTGGATTTCCTGGAGTTTCATTCTTTAACTCCTCAATATGTGCCGCATAGTTTCGGCCAATGCAAATAATTTTCATTTTTTTCCTGGACCGTAGGGATTATAGCCTGGTAATCTTTTTAAAATTAGGGTGATTTTTTGGTTTTGGTCTTTTAAAATCAAAGAATCAGAGTTTATCAAATTATATGATTTACTTGTCAGTATAGCATCTTTCAAGCCGAAATCATCGCATTCTTTATTTTCCGTAATGTAATCTGTTGACAAAGAAAAGACTGCAAATTCAGATTCTCCTACTTTTCCAAGGTTCCCACTATAGAATTTACATTCGGTATTTGCAGAAATTATTCTTCTCCAATCCTCAAAATTAATCTTAAAATAGGCAAATTTCTCCTCTGGCACTTTAAAAGAATTAATTTGTAAGATATCCCATCCAGCATTTAAATCCGTACTGAAGTCTTTTACTTTTTGAATTACAGCAATAACCTTATAATCAAAAGGATTTTGGGAGCTTGCTTCTGGTATTTCTACTTTAAGCTGATAAAAATAATCTGACTGATAG
>JAFMBQ010000446.1 GCA_017858365.1 Algoriphagus sp.
ACTAACAAAAATAGGCAAATTTATTCGTAAAACTTCTCTTGATGAGATCCCTCAGCTATTAAACGTAATCATCGGAGATATGAGTTTGGTTGGCCCGCGACCTCTACTTACTGAGTATTTGCCCTTATATAATGAACGTCAAAGACGTAGACATGAGGTTAGGCCCGGTATAACAGGCTGGGCTCAGGTTAACGGAAGAAACTCCATTGGATGGAACCAGAAATTTGAATTGGATGTATGGTATGTTGATAATATAAGTCTTAAGTTGGACTTGTTAATAGTTTTAAAAACAATTGTAAAAGTTATTCGAAGTTCCGATATCCAGCAGGAGGGTAAAGCTACAGTTGAATATTTTAAAGGAAATGGATAGACAGACTTTGTTGTCAAAAATCATGTTCAATCTTGAAAGGTCTCAAAGAGCTTATAGTCTATATTGTGCCAACAAAAACTATGTCCAGGCATTGAGAATCTTTAGGGCCAACATTGAAATTTATAATTTATTAATTTCAAACTGCGAAGTTTGGCTTCAAAGCCAACCAATCATTGATTATTTATTTCATTTAGAAGATTGGTTTGAACAATTTAAAAATTTAGAGAAGAATATGTCCCCAAAGCTGGAAGATGAGTTTATTTTTGAAAGAATCAACACTTCTATACCATTTCCCAAAGACATTCTAAAAAAATTATAAGTTATGAGATATGCCTTCGCTGGAGATAGGGATATTAGTGTAAAGGTTTTAGCATTTTTAATAGAGAAAGGTCATTCCCCATTAGCTCTTCTTTTATCAGGTTCAAAGAGGTCTTCTCATGCACAAGGACTTTCTCAGTTGTCCAATTTACCCCAAAACATGATTTTCGAAGGGCTGAGTTTTAATAATGAAAATAACATAGCATTTTTAGAGTCACTTGAGCTTGATTATATTATTGGTATTCATTTCCCATACATAATTTCTCAAAGGATATTAAAAATCCCTTCTGTTGGGTTTATCAATCTGCATCCTGCATATTTGCCATACAACAGAGGTTGGCATACTCCGAGCTGGGCAATCATGGAAGGGACTAAATACGGGGCTACCTTACATTTTATGGACTTAAAAGTTGATGAAGGAGATATTATCAATCAGAAGGAATGTGTAATCCTTCCTTCTGACACTGCAAATTCTTTATATCAGCGAGTTAAGGAAGTCGAACTGGAGGTTTTTCAGCAATCACTGGTTGACTTAGTCAGTTTAAATCCGCCACGAAAAAAACAGCTTGGGGAGTTTACAGCTCATTCAAAAGCTGATTTAGCTTTAATTCAACAAATAAATCTAGAAGAGAATGTAAATGCAGGTGATTTGATTAATAAAATTAGGGCACTCACTACAAATGATTTGATGGAATCTTCTTTTTTTATAATAGATAATAAAAAATATTGCGTAAGAATAGATATAATTGAAGACATAAGCAATGGATAAAATTTGGTTATCTTCACCTCACATGGGTGGGAGTGAGCAGAAATTTGTGAATGAAGCATTTAAGGCCAATTGGATAGCACCATTAGGACCAAACGTAAATGGCTTTGAGCAGGATATTTCTTTGTATCTTGAAAAAGAAAATCAATTACAAACAGCAGCACTTACTTCTGGAACAGCTGCTTTACATTTGGCTTTACGTATGTTACATGTTGAGCAGGATGACGTAGTAATGGTGCAAAGTTTTACTTTTTGCGGAACCACAAACCCTGTAAGTTATCAAGGCGCAGATATTGTATTTATAGATTCCGAACTGGATACTTGGAATATGTGTCCTATTGCTTTAGAAGCTGCTTTAGAACACTATAAAAACAAATCAATAAAAGCTATTATGCCAGTTCATTTGTACGGCATGCCAGCAAAAATAGATGAAATACAACAAATAGCAGACTATTATAATATACCAGTGATTGAGGATGCTGCAGAAGCTTTAGGATCAAAATATAGAAATCGGAAATGTGGTACTTTTGGGGAAATGGCAGCATTAAGTTTCAATGGGAACAAAATAATCACGACCAGTGGTGGAGGAGCTTTGGTATCAAAATATAAACACTATATTGAACAGGCACGTTTTTTGGCTACGCAAGCAAGGGACGATGCACCTCACTATCAACATTCACAAATTGGATATAATTACCGAATGAGTAATATTGTGGCGGGTATTGGTCGTGGTCAAATGGAGGTGCTTGATGAGCGAGTATCCCAACGACGCGCTAACAATAGGCGTTATAGGGAATTTTTTGATGGTGTATCTGGAATCACCTTTCAAACGGAACCTTCTGATGACTATTTCAGTAACTATTGGTTAACAGCTATTCTTATTGATTCCGACTTAACAGTAGGTGGTATTGGACGTGAGGATGTGCGTTTATATCTAGCTGAAGAAAATATCGAATCACGCCCTTTATGGAAACCAATGCACATGCAGCTGGTTTATGAAGGAACTAAGTTTTTTGGTAAGGGTGTATGTGAAAAATTATTTGAGCAAGGATTATGCTTACCTAGCGGTTCAAATTTAACCCATGAAGAGTTTGAACGTATATTTATCGCTTTAGGAAAAATATTTAAAAATTAATTTTGTCTATGTATAAAAAATAGATGAACCTTTTGCCGACTGCTGGTCGGCTTTTTTTTTGGTCATACTATCGCCCATAATTGTAAGTTTAGGTTTATTACTTCTTGTATCCAACAGAGGAAGGTATTTTTCTTTCAACAACGACCAGGTTTAAATTCGAGCCCCTTTACTATTATCAAGTTTAAGACAATGAGGGATACTTTTGACGACAATAGTACGCCATTACCTGATGAGGTTCGTTTAACAAGGGTAGGGAGGTTAATACGTTCAGCATCATTAGATGAGTTACTGCAGTTAGTAAACGTATTAAAAGGAGATATGAGTTTAGTTGGCCCCAAGACCACTTTTGATGCATTATCTTCCCCGTTATTCAAAGGATCAAGCCCGCCGCCATGAAGTGAAGCCCGGTATAACCGGTTGGGCACAAGTCAATGGCAGAAATGCTATTGGTTGGGAAGAAAAGTTTCGATTAGATGTTTAGTATGTCGCTGAGCAATCATTTGGGATGGATGTTAAAATACTTTGGATGACTTTTTTGAATGTTGTTCAGCGGAAAGGGATAAGTGCTGATGGACATGCGACGATGGAAGAGTTTAGAGGCACAAATTAACAAAATTGACATGTACGCTCCTCAGAATTTAGCGGAAATTGAAGCCAAGATTATTTAGGAGTTACATACACTTGGTTACTTCAAATACAACCTCCTTTTATTTGTTAAGGGCTTTGTGGTTAAGATTCTGAAGTAAGACTCTACAGGATTAAGATTATTTTTTATTCATAAGGTATTTTGTAGGTAAATCATTTGATGTGGCAGTGTTTAATTAAAATTAAATCATTGTTGCAAATGTTAGCTAGTGGGGATTGATAGTGTAAATTTTAGCAGAGATTATGATTTGAAATTACGTTTTCATCAGTTGCCCCTAATATTCGGCTAAAGTCTCCATTAATTTGCTTGATTAGATTAACGCGTTGTCTTACTGTTGTATTTTTTTTTGATAGGTAGTTTTAGTAAAAGTACTGAATTTATTTTCAATTTAATTTTTTAAATTATATCTTTACAAATGAAATATTTATAATAAGTGTTCAGCCAAATTTTCAGTAATGACAATTCAAGAATTTTTAAGAGACTATGATATCCGTTATTGCATAAATTCAAAAAGTATTGGTTGGCTTATTTCTAGCAAACAAACGGGCTTAGCAAAAGGCTTTGGGTTTAATACAGATATTACAGATGGTGAATTTCAATTTTTCACAGGCCGTGAATTACAAAATGAAGCAGCTGAATTTTTATGGCCTTTTATACAAGAAACATACAATATTACTATTGAATA
>JAFMBQ010000447.1 GCA_017858365.1 Algoriphagus sp.
AATTTGATTTTGGAGAAAAGTCAGAATCACTCCATTGGAATTTCTCAGGAAACCAAAGTTGTCCTGAGAAATCATGATTCTCTGGATCTTGGACTACTCGAGTGATGTATGCAGGAATCCGATCCAAGGTAAATTTCGCTGACTCGACCCGGACTTTTACTTTGCTCTGATGGGTAAAGCGATCCTTGTATTCGTCGTATGGCAAGAAAATCTCCCAATCCCCTCGGGGATTTCGCCGCATAGGGTGGGAGGAAAGGTTCCAGCCATTAAAGTCTCCTATGAGATAGAGTTGGTTAGCAGCGGGAGCCCATTCCCGATAAACCCAGCCATTTCGCCAGGATTCGAAATGAATCCCGTAGTATTTGTGCATTCCGGCAAACTCGGTAATGCTACCACTGTAGTTTTCAATTTCATGGAGGGCTTTTTCAAAGCGTTCCTGACGGGCTTGGATTTGAGATTCAAAATCAGCTAACCAAGGTTCGTCTTGGACTAATGTTGGAATATGTTTTTTGCTCACGAAAAATAGATTTTGCTTGAGATGAATTTAGGAAAAATAGGTTGGTTTGGAATAAATGAATAAAAAAGTTTAAGCCATAGGGGAATAAAAAAAGGGAATCACTTTTTGCGATTCCCTTTGACTTAATGTTTTTCAAATACGAAATCTGGCTCTAAGGCCTCTACATTCCCTTGGTCATTGATTTGGTCTAAGGTTAGCAGTTTGAGTTCATTGATCAGCATTGGGTCATATTTGACCGCAACCCGAATGTAGTTTTCAGTGAAACCATGGATTTTCCCATTTTCCACATCTTCTTCAAAAAGCACAGTAAAGGTCTTTCCTAGATTTTCGGTATAGAATTTTCTCCGCTTTTTCTCCGAAAGAATCCGGAGCATCTTAGATCGCTCGTTCCGCTTTTTCATTGGAATGACTTCCTCCATCTCTGCTGCTCGAGTATTAGCTCGCTCAGAATAGGTGAATACGTGGAGGTAAGAAATATCGAGTTCGTTCAGGAAATTATAAGTTTCTAAAAATAGCTCATCCGTCTCGCCTGGGAAGCCTACGATAACATCTACACCTATGCAGGCATGTGGCATCAAGTTTTTAATCTTGGATACACGATCCTCATAAAGTTCGCGAAGGTATCGGCGACCCATTTTACGAAGAATGGTATTAGAACCTGACTGTAGCGGAACATGAAAATGAGGCACAAATCGTTTGGAAGTAGCGACAAATGAGATAATTTCATTTGTCAGCAAGTTTGGCTCAATGGAGGAGATTCGGAAGCGATTAATTCCTTCTACCTCATCGATGGCAAAGACTAAATCTGCAAAGCGCTCATTCCGTTTTCCTTCGACAATCCCGAAGTCCCCGATGTTTACACCGGTGAGTACAATTTCTTTGACATCTGTCGCGGCGATCTCTCGCGCTGATTCTAAAACTGATTCAATGGTATTGCTTCGGCTTTTGCCTCTGGCAAGCGGGATCGTACAAAAAGCACAGCCATAGTTGCACCCATCTTGAACTTTCAAAAAAGTCCGCGTCCGATCATTGATCGAATACGCATTATTATATAGGGTAGCTTCTTGTATTTCAGAAGCAAGAACTTTGGTCTCATGCCCTTTTGCAAAATCATCCAGCAACTCAATCAATCTGAATTTCTCGGCTGCACCTAAGACGGCATCTACTCCTTCGATCTCGGAAATTTCTTGAGGCTTGAGCTGCGCATAGCAACCGATTATGGTCACATAGGAATTGGGCGAGATCTTTTTCGCTTCTTTGACGATCTTTTTACATTTCTTGTCCGCATTCTCGGTGACAGAGCAAGTATTAATGATGAAAATGTCAGGATTTTCTTGAAAATCGACTTTTAGGTATCCCTTTTCTTCGAATTGTCTGCTGATCGTAGAAGTTTCGGAGAAATTGAGTTTACAACCTAAGGTATAAAAGGCTACTTTTTTCAAATTCGGTGTAATGTTCTTGAGATTACAAAGGTAATTAAACTTGGCTTGTTTTCAATTTCCCAATCTTAAGGGCGAAAATCTATTGCTTTTAGTAATTGGGGTTAAATTCTGCTTGAATTTTTGAAAATTATGTAATTTATTTAAAAATCAACCTCAATTTTCTGCTAAAAGCTTTAGAAGACGAGTATTTTTCTATTTTTGTAGATATAATTTCAAACCACACATTGTAGAAATGGCAACACTTAGACAACAAGCCTTATCCATGGTGCAAAGTAGACAGCGAAAAACTGTCACTGCTCCATCAACAAAAATTTCAGATTATTTCGGTACCAATGTATTTGGATCCAAGCAGATGAGAGAATCGCTTGCGCCATCTGTTTACAAAAAGGTAATGGAAGCAATCGACAAAGGAACTAAAATCGATGCATCAGCAGCTGAGGAAGTAGCCTCCGCCGTAAAAACATGGGCGTTATCTAAAGGAGTTACTCATTATACGCACTGGTTTCAGCCATTGACGGGTTCGACAGCTGAGAAGCATGATTCATTTTTTGACGCATATGCTGGGCTAGAGAAGTTTAGAGGTACCGCATTAGTCCAGCAAGAGCCAGATGCTTCTTCCTTTCCAAATGGTGGAATTAGATCAACATTCGAAGCCAGAGGGTATACGGCTTGGGACCCTACCTCTCCGATTTTCATTTTTGAAAATACGCTATGTATCCCGACAATCTTCGTGGCATATACAGGAGAAGCACTTGATTTTAAAACTCCACTTCTAAAATCAATTGAAGCTATCAATGATGCTGCTATACAGATTTGTCAGCTATTTGACCGAAATGTAAAGAAAGTTCAGCCTTCTCTTGGGGTAGAGCAAGAGTACTTTGTGGTGGATAAGGCACTTTTTTCTGCACGTCCGGACTTGGTCATGGCCGGAAGAACTGTATTTGGTCATAGCCCAGCTCGGGGTCAGCAATTGGATGATCATTACTTCGGTTCAATCCCTTCCAGAGTAAAGGACTTTATGGTTGAATTTGAAATAGAAGCACATAAGCTTGGTATTCCGGTGATGACTCGTCACAACGAGGTAGCTCCAGGCCAGTTTGAAGTAGCTCCTGTATACGAAGAAATCAATAAGGCTACTGATCATAACCAACTTTTGATGGATGTGATGGAAAAAGCTGCGGAGAAGCATGATTTGAAAGTTTTACTTCATGAGAAGCCTTTCGCAGGAGTCAATGGAAGTGGTAAGCACAACAACTGGTCACTGATCACTGATACTGGTATTAATTTGTTCCAGCCTAGTAATTCTGCGAGAGAAAATCTACAGTTTTTAACATTCTTGGTTGGTACAATTAAGGCGGTATATGACAATGCGGATTTGCTTCGAGCAAGTATCGCTTCTGCTGGAAATGATTTTAGACTAGGCGCGAACGAAGCTCCACCTGCAATTATTTCTGTATTTCTAGGAAAAACGCTTACTGAGGTTCTTGATGAGCTGGAGAAGAATGGAAATATTAAGATAGAAAAAGGTGATAACATGTACATGAAGCTTGGTATATCCAAGATTCCAGAAATCATCCTTGATAATACCGACCGAAACAGAACCTCTCCATTTGCATTCACTGGAAATAAATTTGAATTCCGTGCAGTTGGCTCTGAGGCTAATGTAGCAGGACCAATGACAGTATTGAATGTCATCGTTGCAGATGTCTTGAAAACCATGCTCAAAGACATCGATAAAGAGATGACTGCTGGCAAGGAAAAGAAAATTGCAATCGTGAATGTGTTGCGTAAGTATATCAAAGAATCTAAGAAGGTGAGATTTGAGGGTGATGGCTATTCGGATGAGTGGGCTGCAGAAGCAGAAAAAAGAGGCTTGTCAAACTTGAAGTCAACTCCTTTGGCATTGGACGTTTACAAAACGAAAAATACGAAAGAGCTTTTTGAGCGTCATAACGTTTT
>JAFMBQ010000448.1 GCA_017858365.1 Algoriphagus sp.
GCATTCCGAATAATACCAGCTATCCGATCGGAAAAATAGAATAGTATTTCGGGCATTCTTAGGGGGTATTATCCAATAAGAATGCCATTACCAGCTTTCAATCAAATCAATTCCAAAAATTTTAATCCAATTAAAATTGGGCAATGAATGCTCAATTCCATAAGTGAAATCTAAGTCAGGTATTAATTGAATCATTTTTGAGTAAGTTCCATAGACTTTGAATTTCCCAACTTGTGATTAAGTTGATTGATTTCAGATTTGATTTCAGCTATAAGTTTGATATAGTCTGGGTCATTTCTGAATGAGTCATACACTGGGTTTTGCTCTATAGCAAATTTGTCTAACCAATTTAAAAAGTTTGCCTTGGATAGATATTCAATCGATTCTTTTTCACGACCAGCGATAGCTTCGACTGCACTTAGGTGTAGTGGGAGGATTGGTTCTTGGTCTTCAATTGCCATAGCATCTAATCTCAAGTTGCGGCTTGAATCCAAGAGCGATTTGTAGTCAGGATTTTTTTCCTCCTTTTTGAAATAGGCCAGATAGAATGGACTCATAAACCAGTAATCAGACATCTGCTGGTCATTGAGATCAAAGGAGACTTGGAAGTAAGTTTTGGCTTTGCCAAAATCTTTGGCTAGCAAGGAAATCATCCCCGCGGACTGATATCTGAGGTAGAGATTTTCGGCACTGAAAGAAAGTATTTTTGGGATCACTTTTAAGGCTTCTTCCTGCTTTCCTTGCGCAAGTAGGCTAAAAGCTAATTGCTCATAAGTGTCGGGATCTTCGCGAATAAGGAGTGATTTTTTTAGCCATTCCTGCGCGATCTCCTGCTGGTCCAGAATCCGATAGGCCCAGCCAACGGTTTGGGGTGATATAAATCCTCCGGGATTGAGTTCGGCCGATTTTATGGAAGTTTGAATTGACTGGTCCAACTTTCCTGTGATGAAATAACTTGTACCCAAATTGCCCATTGCTTGGGCATAGTTGGGATTTAAAGTAACCGCTTTTTCAAAATACGGTGCTGCTTCTTCATATCTGCTTTGCAAATAAAAGACTGAGCCTTTTGAATTGTATCCTTCTGCTAATGCACTGTCTAGAAGCAAGGCTTTTTCTGAATACATGAGACTAGTATCCAAATAAGTGTTGTCCTGGAAGGAATACCACAATTGAGAATACACATCAGCTAATCCAGAATAGGCCAAAGCGTAATTGGGATCAATTTGAATCGCTCTTTTAAAATCACCGATGGCCAGAAAGTTAGAGTCCAATGTATACGCGTAATAGGCCATTTTCCCCATTAGGTAAAATTCATAAGCATTTAGACTTTTAGTTTGTGATTTATCCATTCGGATTAGATCGGCCTCCGTGAGTCTGACATCGAGCGCTTCCATGACCTCCAAAGCGATACTATTTTGAATCTCAAAAATTTCTTTGGCATCTCGACTATAAGTTTTTGACCAAAGTTTCCGGTTTCTTGTGACATCGATGAGCTCTACTCTAATATTTATGTTGTTTTTGGTCCATGAAACAGCTCCTTGAAGAATAGTTTTGACATCTAGTTTTTTACCAATTTCTTCTAAACTCTGGGTTGTGTTTTTTAGGCCCATTACGGAAGATTTGGATACAACTTTGACCGAGTTAATTTTGGAAAGCTGGGATATCATATCCTCTGTCAGCCCATCGGAAAAAAAGACTTGATCCTCATCGGTATTGAGGTTGACAAAAGGCAACACGGCAATTGACCTTTCTTCGATCCAAGCTTCCTTGTAGAAATAAGTTGAATAAACCAAATAGCCTAAAAAAAAAGCGATTGCAACGATTAAGGCTAAAGTCAATTTTCGGCTTTTGCCGTCTTGAACTTTTATATTTCCCAAAAGCATTTTCCTACTAGGTACGCTAGCAGGGGGATTAGTCAATCCGAATATTCTGAGTTTTTTATTGACATTTTTTAATTCAAAGTAGCCAAGATCAACCGATTTAAAATCCTCCTCCATGGGGATTTCGATATGGATTTTCTCGGAAAACAAGATGCAGCCTGGAATCCCGATGCTTTGTATTCTTGAAGCAACATTAACAGCATCTCCGAAAACATCTCCATGGTCAAAAATCACCTCCCCACTTTGCAATCCGATCCTGAGGTCAACTCCCTCAATTTCTTGATAAATTTTCTGAATTTCCAAACTTGCTGAAAGCGCCACAGATGCAGTGTCAAAAACGCCCAAAATCCCATCTCCTAGCTCTTTGATCACCCGCCCACCATAGCGATTCATGACCAGCTGGTGGATCTCAAGATTTTTTGCAACGATGCCAAATGCTTCCTCTTCATTCTCACCCATCAATTTGGTGTACCCCACGATATCTGAAAAAAATATAATGGAATGCTTACGAATCAGATCAGTTCTCATAACCATTTTTTCAAAACATTTTCAATAAAAAGGGGAGCTTCTATATAATTTCCACTTGCCGTTTAAAGAAATTAAAATAATCAAAAAGATTCAGATAAAATTAAAATACAGTATATCAATAGATTAAGTTTAAACTTTGATATATATTTTTCTTCGATCCATCCAGTATCCGATTACCCAGATAAGTAGCATGTAACTAATCGCGAATAAGAAGGATGCAAGCTTTGGGCTTAGCCAATTCGAGAAAAGATTAGAATAAATAACTCCTCTAAGAGTAGTATCACCTATAGGAATCATCGAGAAAATTGAAATCACAATTCCTGAGGCTACATAGAGAATCAAAGGATTTCTACCAAAAACCTCAAAGAAATAGGTCCATCCTTTCCAGTTGCGGATCTCAATAAACCAGATCAAAACTGCTAAGATCAACAAGTCTCTTCCTACTGTGTGCAGGACATAGGAACTAGTCCAGATTTTTTTATTGATGGGAAATACAATGTCCCAAACGTAGCTGAGAACGACTAGACCAATAGACCAAACCAATAAGGTACGGACGGTTTTAAAGTTGTTTCCATTCTTTTGAATGAAGATTCCTGCTAAATAGCCGGCTATGACATTTACTATGGAAGGAAGTGTGCTTAGAATACCCTCAGGATCAAAAGGAATTCCTTCACCAGTGTACATACGCTCCGCGCCAACTACTACTAGATCAAGTTTGATCGCTGCATTGGACTCTAAACCATAAGGATCTGCCCCATCACCAAAGAAGTAGAGCATCGCCCAATATCCTAGAAGCGCAATGCCAGAAAAAATCCAGCCCAACTTTGGTCCCCCAAGGTATAAAACTAACGCACCAAAGAAATAAGCTAATGCTATTCGCTGCAATACACCAAATAATCGAACTTCTGTCAAATCGATAAATACCATCTCCCCAGCCTCATTATAATCGAAAAAAGGAAAAGCATTCAAAAGCCAACCAATGAGAAAGATTAAAAGTGTTCTTTTCCCCACCTTTTTAAAGAAATCACCTGCTGACATCTCACCCAATCGCTTCATTGCAAAGCTCATTGCATTTCCCACGACAAAGAGAAAAGTCGGGAAAACCAGATCAGTCATGGTGAATCCATGCCAATCTGCATGGGCGAGTGGAGCATATAAGGAGGACCAACTACCGGGCGTATTGACGATAATCATGAAGGCGATGGTCATTCCGCGCAAGACATCAAGTGCCAAGTAACGGTTGTTCATTGGGGATTGGAGAGACGATGAAGTCATAGATGTTTATAGGGTTATTTCGGGGGATTATTCTAATGCCATTAAGATAAAATATTATATTGTTTTTTACTTGGTGAAAGAATTTTTATATCAATCTAACTTAAACGTATGAAAAATATCTCTGTGGAATCGTTAAAAGTCATCACACCTATCACCCTTAAATCTAATCCTACTTTTATTGACCTAGAGTGCTCAGAAAAGAAAAAAGATAAAAAGCTAAACAA
>JAFMBQ010000449.1 GCA_017858365.1 Algoriphagus sp.
GATTGCAACTATTATATAAAATTAAGTCTTAATGGGACTGAAAGGGCGAAGCTGTAAAAAGTAATCATGAAAAGAGAGTTGTATATCTAACTAATGAATAATTACAATATAAAAATAGGCATTATAGGCTTAGGTTATGTAGGTTTACCTCTTGCAGTTGAATTTTCCAAATTTTATAGAGTAGTTGGTTTTGATATCAATTCAACACGAATTGATTCATTGCTTAATGGTATCGATTCTACTTTAGAAATTGAAAGCTGTATTCTTAAGAAGCAAATTATTAACTCTGATTTAACTAATGATAATCTGTCTTCAGGATTGGACCTTACCAACGATAGTACTAGACTCAGTGACTGCACGATTTACATTATCACAGTACCAACACCAGTAAATAAGTTCAATAGTCCTGTTTTGACTCCTCTTTTCAGGGCTTCAGATTTAGTAGGGAAGCTTTTGAAAAAAAATGATACTGTAATCTATGAATCAACAGTCTATCCAGGTGTGACAGAAGATTTGTGCGTTCCTATTCTTCAAGAAAGTTCAGGGTTGATTTTTAATTCTGATTTTTTTGTTGGCTATTCCCCTGAGCGGATTAATCCGGGCGATAAAGAGAAAACTTTGACTAAAATATTGAAAGTTACTTCTGGTTCTACACCTTATGTCGCGGAATTGGTGGATGCTCTTTATGCTTCTATTATTACGGCTGGTACTTTCAAAGCCTCTTCTATTAAAGTGGCAGAAGCAGCAAAGGTTATTGAGAATAGTCAGCGTGATATCAACATTGCCTTCGTAAATGAATTGTCTAAGATTTTTAATCTATTAGACATCGATACAAGTGAGGTTCTCGAAGCTGCTGGCACCAAGTGGAATTTTCTTCCCTTCAAACCTGGGCTTGTTGGTGGGCATTGTATTGGAGTTGATCCCTATTACTTAGCCCAAAAAGCCCAAGAAGTGGGATATCATCCTGAGATTATTCTTGCGGGGCGTCGACTGAATGATTCCATGGGTAAGTACGTCGCTACGGAAGTTGTCAAATTGATGATGCGCAAGGATCTTAAGGTGGTTGGGTCTAAAATTTTAATTCTTGGCTTCACATTTAAAGAAAATTGTCCTGACGTCCGAAATACCAGAGTGATTGATATTTATAGAGAACTAACTTCATTTGATGTTGTAGTTGATGTACATGACCCATGGGCAAGTGCAGAGGAAATTAAAAGTGAATTTGATATTGATTTGAAACCATTTGAAATTTTTGATCACTTGAGTGACTATTCTGCAGTTATTTTGGCCGTTTCCCATCGGGAATTTGTTTCACTCAATCTATCCACTTCTGCGGGTCAAGTCGTATATGATGTCAAAGGCTTCCTGCCAAAAGAGTCTGTGGATGGTAGACTTTAAATCTGTTTTTTACTGCAACACTATTTTAACTTTAGCTAAATGATTGATTCTATTTTCCATAGGATAGATTTATCGAAATTTAGTTTTTTGGTTACTGGAGGAGCAGGTTTTATAGGTTCCAATATTGTAGAATATCTGGTAAACCATCGGGCTGGTCATATCCGAATTCTCGATAATCTGAGTAATGGATCGCTTAGCAATATCAAGGCCTATCTGGATCTTCCAAATGTGGAATTTATTTTAGGAGATATCCGGTACTTAGGCGTTTGCCAAAAGGCCATTGAAGACATAGATTTTATTTCTCATCAAGCAGCTCTTGGTTCGGTGCCTCGGTCTCTTGCAGATCCAATTACTTCGAACGAGGTTAATATTACGGGGTTCCTAAATATGCTGGTCGCAGCGAAAGATTCTCCCGAGTTGAAAAGGTTTGTCTATGCTGCTTCTTCCAGTACCTATGGTGACAGTGACGCTTTACCAAAGGTAGAGGGAGTGGAAGGTAAGCCTATTTCACCCTATGCCGTGACCAAGGCAGTAAATGAGCTTTATGCTGATGTGTTCAGCAAGTCCTATGGACTTCATACTATTGGTCTGAGATACTTTAATGTATTCGGTCCACGACAAAGCCCGAGTAATGCGTATGCCGCTGTGATTCCTGTTTTTTGTAAGCATTTCTTGGAGTTCACTGCTCCAACTATCAATGGTGGTGGAGAAACTTCCCGGGATTTCACGTATGTAGAGAATGCTGTTCAAGCCAATATCAGAGCCATGCTTTTTGACACTGAGGATGAAAGCAAACGACTCAGGAATCATGAAGTTTTTAATGTCGCTTGTGGAGATCAGGTCAATCTAAATCAAGTCATCAGTACGCTTCAGCGTCTCAGTGGCAGAGACATCCAAGCCAACTATAAACCCGAGCGTGCAGGGGATATCAAGCATAGTTTGGCATCTATTGCCAAAGCATCTGAAATACTGGATTACTTTCCCTTGGTTAGGTTTCGTGAGGGGCTCGAATTAACTTATAAATACATCGAAAAGAATGAGAAGATCTATTCTAGATGAAATCGAGCGTGATACAAGCGACATACAATGGGATGATTATCAACAATGCGAGATTCCATGTGGCCATAAAAGACAAATTATAAACACATGAAAAGAGATTCTGGTAATAAAGAAAATATGGGAACAATTCTAGTCACTGGTGCTGCGGGTTTCTTGGGTTTTCACCTCTGTAAAATACTGCTTGAAAATGGATATCAGGTTATTGGAGTGGATAGTTTGCTGGATGATGTCAATACAAGCTTAAAAACCAAGCGATTGGGCGAAATAGGGGTTCGACTAACCCCCGGGTTTGTAGGGAGGATTTCAAACGTCATCCACGGTAATTTCTCATTTTTTAAATCAGATATACGGGATTCTAATCTATGGTCTCTAATCAAGGATAAGTATAGGGTAGATCAGGTAATTCACTTGGCCATCCCGGAAGCAAAAAAAGCTGATATGCGTTCTTCTAAGCAATTTGTACTCGCTCATTTTGAGGGATTTATGCAGATCCTTGATTTCTGTATAGAAACTAAGGTTCATAAGCTGTTTTATGCCCATACGATGGATTTTAATACCAATTCTACGAACTATGTGGTGGATGAGCGCTATACCCTGAACAATTCTATCCAATGGATGAATGATCATTGGGCCTCTGCTTATTGGGAATTGTATAACCTCCAAGCAATGGCATTGGAGTTTCCACAGGTAGTTGGAGAATTGAACAGATTAGATGGATTGTCTCATCAGGCCTTCGGCCGGGATAAGAAGACCGTAGGCGGAGATCAGTTGGCATGGAATGCAAGTTTTTCCTCAGTCCTGTACTGTGGAGTGGTAGAAATCATGAGTCCACTTCTCGGGCTGATCGAAAATCAAAATTCATCTTTTGATGACGTGGCTTGTGGATTGGGATTGGATTCGTGGAAAAGTAAGGAAGAGCTCATGTCTATGATGAAAGTCTGAAATGTCTAATCTCGCTAGATGTGGGTAGAAATTGCGGTGGCCTTCATTATAAGTTTCTGGATAATCTGGAAATTCATTAAAAAAAAATCAGAGTAAACCAAGAATCTCTCAGTTTGAGGATTCTGAAAGTAAGAGTAAGTTGTTTTAATCACCCACCCGGTTCTATGATGTCAGGAACAGTCCGCATGCGTATGTTGGCTGTTCCTTTTTTCTTATTTCATTTTTATTTCTTATTGCATATTTTTTATTGAATGAGCTTATTACAACAAAACCTCCTATTAGATGTCTGAGTCAAGTTTAGTGTTTTTTTTACGTGTCTTTAAATAATGGAGGGATGTTAATTGCTCATTTTACACTAGGATTACTGTTAGACATTAACTAGAGATAATTTAAAATAGCTATATCAAAATAATATTTATAAGGAAATTAAAATAATATTTTTAGGTATAAATGAAATCAAATTCCTTTAAAATTAAATCTTATATAGAGTCGTATAAATAATA